>JAYVKQ010000886.1:0-4953 GCA_043768285.1 Saprospiraceae bacterium
ACACGGTGCGCTATTTGTCGAATAAATTCGACACTACATAAGACCTTCAATAACCGCTACTTTAACCCTGCCCAGAGGGAGAACGCCCACGAAGTAAACTTAAATTAATACACTAATTTTAGAAAACTTCGGAAGTATTCCTCCTCTGGAGTTAGGGGATAAATAACTTTTCTATCACTTCCCAGCTCTACTTGTTTCCACCGTACCCGATTGAATGATATTGCCAAAGAAAATCATATTAGCCATCAACTTATTCGTACCATACCAAAAGGCTCGAAAGTTGGGGTTGTCAACCATACAAATTGCCTTACCACTACCCGAAGCTGATACTAATATAGCGGGTGAAGACTTCGCTACATCAAACCATTTTGCTTTCAAATAGCCGCTTAAAAGTGGATTAGGCGTATATACCAAAGGCGCAGCATAGGCATTTTGCGGTAACTCCATAAATAAGGTGTCTCCACGAAATACGGGTAAAGTCTTAGCGTGATACCCAAACATAAGCGGGTGCGTCAAATCGCCCTCCGCTTCAAATATGGCTCCGCCGATAACATTTGAGCCTTCATCATCTTCAAATTTAGAATAAGGACGGCGACCCGATTTACCCGAAAACTTGCTACTTCTAAAATCCACATTTGCCAAATCATTGGTCTTTAAAAAACGAACCGCTCTACCAAAAGCAATAATATTGCCACCTGAAGCGGTATATTCTTTCAATTTTGAAGCAACAGTCGCCGTATATGACCCATCTGGCAATATAACAGACGTATAGGAATTGAGATTGACGCGCCCAATATTCGCCATATCCAATAGCGTCAAAGTCATATCGTAGCGGGTATCCATTTGATGCCAAATTTCACCCGCATCGTTATTCACAATACCATCACCTACGAGCATAGCTACATTGGGTTTGCGCAAAGTCACCGCCGTTGGTCCGCCCATATCAGCCCCGTCATTTGCCAAGCCTGTTTTGAGTGCTTGTATTTTGACACCCGTTTTTTTCACAGCATTTTGCAAAATAGTAAAAATAGCATCAGATGATTTGGATTGATTTTGAACGGGTAGAAATATCGTCCCGTAATCGCAATCATACCCCCCCTCAGTATTTGTCTGTATTTTTGAGGGCGCAGTCATTACTTTTACCAATAAATCTTCTTTCAAAAGAGCATTGAGTAAATGGGGCGCGTAGTAATCATCGAAAGGAAAAACATAACCATAATCACTTTTATTACCCACTATTTCGCCCATTGGGAAAGCCATATCTGTTGCCTCCTTACCCATCAAATTGGGCGTAAAAGCAGCACCATCAATCGCTTTGCACTCCAAGCCAAAAGCCATTGGCAGTGTCCAAGCCGATATATCATAAAACAGCGAATCCGTAAAAAAGCCATTTTTCCCTTGCAAATATGTCTCAAAAGAGGCTTTTATGAGCTTATATTGTTGTTGGTCGGTTGGTACAATATACGATGAACCTTTGTCAAAACCTTGCGTATTTTGACTGAGTTCATATACTCTGATACGGTTGCGTTTCATTATTTCCATAAAATGAAACACGCGGCTTTTGTCGTATTTGTCGCCAAAAACGTAGGCTTTGCGCGTATCTTTTTTCGCTTCCTCTTGCGCATTTTTATAAAAATCTCTTTGGTAATTCAATATCTCCACCCGCAAGTTTTTGGCGGCTTCGATAGTCGAAAATGAAGTGGTTAATTGATTGCGAATAGTAAAGGCAAAACTCAACAAACCATTGGTCGTGCGTTGCAGATGCCCGCGTGAACTGGCTTGCTCGAAAAGGATACCGATTGAGCCATTTATATCTGGATAAGTAGAGCCTTTGCCATAATAAAAGTCATCATAGCCTTGTTTAGTATAGTACATCGAGCCAATTTTGTTCAAGGCTTTGGCGTGAAATTGTGCTATTTTGCCCGTCAATTCTTGGTTTTTCTTAGGCGTAAAGGGGTTTACGCGCGTAGGTTCGCCTGGCATAAAAAAGAAAGTCGCGTTGCTGCCCATTTCGTGGTGGTCGGTCAATATATTGGGCTTCCATTCATGAAAAACATTGATACGTCCCCTCGATTCGGGTTGTTGTCCTACCAACCAATCGCGGTTCAAATCAAACCAATAGTGGTTGGTACGTCCATAGGGATATACCTCGCTGAACTCCCGCGAATAGGGGTCAGATACCAAATTTTTTGCCCTGTGCATATTCACCCATTGGCTAAAACGCTGCAAACCATCGGGATTGAATGATGGGTCGAATATAATCACCACATCATTCAAGGTTTCTTCTACCTCTTTGCCTTGCGCGGCTGCCCAATGGTAGGCGGCTAATATACCTGCATTCGCACCACTCGCCTCATTGCCATGTATCGAGTGCCCTTGATAGACCACGATGGGCATTTTTGATACATCAAGGCTGCTGGATACTGAGGGGTCGGTCAATTTCACATGGTCGGTGCGGATTTGCTCCAGTCTTTTATGATTGTCAATAGATGTAATCGTTAGATACATCATCGGGCGATTTTCAAAACTGCGTCCTACCACTTGCAAGGTCATTCTATCCGATAGCCTATCTAATTCGCGCATGTATGCCACCAAAAGGTCGTGGCTGACGTGCTGTTCGCCGATTTGAAAACCGAAATAGTCCTCGGGCGTAGGAATAGATTTATCGTAGGCAATGTTGTCAGAAAGGTAATAAGTCAGTGGTTTTTTTTGAGAAAAACCAATAAAGGCATAGCTACAACAAGCTAAGAATAGGATTGCTTTTTTCATTCTGTTTGATTTTATCTTTGATTAGGGAGTAAAGATAAAAATCGTAATAGAATAGGCTAAATAATTACAAAAATTAATAGCAAATTAAGACAAATACGTATGTTTGTGTGCTTTTTAACTACACAAACAAACTTTATCATGAAAAAAAAGTACGCGCAGGTCTCAATTATCTTCTTGTTATTCTTCTCAACTATGGATATGCTCAAAGCACAAATTAAAATGAATGAGGTGAAACCACCCGTTACACGCAAAGACCCCTCAGTCGTAGATGACTATCACGGCACAAAAGTAGCTGACCCCTACCGTTGGCTCGAAGACGACCATTCGGAAGAAACGAAGGCGTGGGTGATTGAACAAAATAAAGCAACGTATAGCTATTTGGATAATATCCCCTATCGCAATGTCATCAAAACCCGTCTTGAAAAAATGTGGAATTATGAAAAATTTGGCTCCCCTTTTAAAGAAGGAGGCAAGTATTATTTTTTTAAAAACGATGGGTTGCAAAATCAATTTGTTCTCTATGGGCAAGACAATCTGAACAGTACCCCCTCAGTGATTTTAGACCCAAATGCTCTTTCAAAAGAGGGTACTGTGGCTCTGGGCGCAGTGCAATTCAACAAAAAGGGCGACAAAATGGCTTATCAACTCGCCAAAGCGGGTTCTGATTGGCAGACCGTGTATGTCAAAGATGTAAAAACGGGCGAAACGCTGCAAGACCAAATCGAATGGGTCAAATTCAGTGGCATCCAATGGCTTGGTGATGGTTTTTTTTATAGCCGTTATCCAGAGCCTAAAAAAGATGATGCGCTGAAAGGGGCTTTGCTGAATCATAAAATTTATTTCCATACCATCGGCACCTCTCAGTCTAAAGACGAACTGATACTCGAAGATACCGAACACCCTAAACGCAATATGGGCGTAGGGGTGACAGAAGATGAGCGATTTATCTATATCTCACAAAGCGAAGGCACAAGTGGCGATAATTTGATGATTAAAGATACCCAAAACCCAGAAAAAGGCTTTGTGAAAATCGTAGATAATTTTAAAAACGATTGGAATGTGATTGATAATGATGGTGATTGGGTATTGATAAAAACCAATTACAAAGCCCCACGAGGTCGCGTGATAGCTGTCAATTTAACAACGCCCGATGAAAAAAACTGGAAAGAATTTATCCCCGAAGATAAAAGCGACGTACTGCAAGGCGTGGGCATCATAGGTGGTAAAATGGTGACAACGTGGCTACATAACGCCGCAAGTACCGTAAAATTCTATGATACAAAAGGCAAATTTTTAAATGATTTGCAATTACCTGGCATCGGTACAGTTGGTGGGTTTAGTGGCAAACGTGACGAAAACCAAGCATTTTATTCGTTTTCAAGCTTCACGCGACCTAATACTATCTACGAATTGGATATTAGTACCATGGCCTCTAAAACTTTCAAAACCTCAAACGTTGCCTTTGATAGTGATAACTATGAAACCAAGCAAGTATGGTATCCCTCAAAAGACGGCACTAAAGTACCGATGTTTATTACCTACAAAAAAGGCGTGACATTGAATGGTAAAAACCCAACCTTGCTATACGCTTATGGTGGCTTCAATATCAGCCAATTACCACAATTTTCGATTACACGTGCAGCCCTTTTGGATATGGGCGGTATTTACGCGGTGGCGAATATACGCGGTGGTGGCGAGTTTGGCGAAGAGTGGCACAAGGCTGGCACCAAAGAGCGTAAACAAAATGTATTTGATGATTTTATTGCCGCGGGGGAGTTTTTAATTAAAGAAAAATATACATCAAAAGACTTTTTAGCTATTCAAGGTGGCTCTAATGGCGGCTTATTGGTGGGTGCGTGTATGACACAGCGACCCGATTTGTTCAAAGTATGTTTCCCTGCCGTCGGTGTTTTGGATATGTTGCGCTACGATAAATTCACGATTGGTCGCGCATGGTCAGTTGATTATGGTTTGAGTGAGGACAAAGATGGGTTCAATTATTTATATAAGTATTCGCCTTTGCATACGCTCAAAAAGGCAACTTACCCTGCCACTTTAATCACGACAGGCGACCACGACGACCGCGTTGTACCAGCCCACTCTTTCAAATTTGCTGCCACACTTCAAGAAAACCATATCGGCAAATCACCCGCTTTAATACGCATCGAAACAGCTGCGGGGCAT
>JAYVKQ010000887.1:0-3950 GCA_043768285.1 Saprospiraceae bacterium
TGCCCCAAAGGGTCAGTCATGCCATCTAATGATATAAAAAGGACTTTTTTCAAAATTTAAGGTTTATGACCAACGGCATGCCAATAAGGATGACCATCAGAAAATATTATTTGTTCTAAACCACATGCCAACATCATTTTTTCTATTTCTTCCTTCGAAAAACGCTGTTCTAAAGGAGTCCCAAATCTATCAAGTGCATCATTCCTAATCACGCTTAATGAAAAATTGGCATAGACGGAGAGGGGCAGTTTTTTATACCACTCCTTATTGGGAAACAACTTTTTAACAACTCTTGTGAAACTGATGAGCGGTACGTAAACTGTAAATGCAATTATGTCGCAGACCAAGAGTTTTAATTTACTTGGCAGTCTGCTGATTATAATTCTAAATAGCGTTGATAAATGGAATAAACTTTTATAAAAAAAGCCCCTGCTATCTAAACTATAATACAGAAAAACCATAAAATAGCCGCCCTTTTTAACTTTTTTTACGCAATCTGCAATGGCTCGCTGTGTATCTGGAATATGGTGCAATACACCAAGGCTAAAAACAAAGTCAAAACTTTCATCTGCAAAAGGCAGACTACTTACTTCCGCTTGGGTAATTCTAACATTATCGCATGATTTCAGAAGTTGTGCAGCTGATAATACCGCTTTGCTTGGGTCAATGGCTTCTACAAACTTTGCTCTTTTACTTACGTACTTTGTCCATCTACCTGTACCACAACCCACATCAAGGGCAAGACTATCCTTATTGAGCATTTGTTCTGATATGATGTCAAAATATTCATTCCCAATATAGTCAATCTCTGTATCTTCGAAGTTATTAAATTTTAACCACTCATCTCCAAAAGATTCCACTGTTACCCAATCTATATTCGACCCTTCTTTTTTTTCGATAAAAGAATAGATAGGTTTACTCAAACCCTGTATTATACTTTGCTCTTTTCCTATATAATTCAACATATCAAGTCGGTATTTTTAATGCATCCAAGCCTTATACCACATCTGAAACATCAATAGTTTCCAGATTTTATCAGCATAAAGGGTATTGCCGTTTTCAAATGCTTGTTTTATAGATTGTACTTCGGCAGCGTTAAATATACCCTGTGCTTCGATACTGTTATGGTCTAAATAACCCTCTACGTATGATTTCAATTCATTTTTTAGCCATTGTGCTTTCGGGATACCAAAACCGCTTTTGGGCTGGTCTAATAGTGCTTTGGGTACGTATTGATGCACTATTTGCTTCAAAATATGCTTTTTAGTCCCGTTTTTATATTTAAAATGCGTGGGCAATTGGGCAGCCCATTCTATCACATGGTGGTCTAAAAAAGGTTCGCGTCCTTCTAAACTGACCGCCATAGTTGCCCTATCTACTTTCTGTAAAATATCATCGGCTAAATAGGTTTGATAGTCCACCGCCATCATATAACTGAGGGGGTCGTAGTATTGGGCTTCTATATCGTGCCGTTCGTAGTCAGAAGGCAAAACGGTTACGGGTCTGATGAATAATTTTTGTAAGGCAGCTGCGGAAAAATCCTGCGTTACGCTCATCATCAAATCGTAATACGTGGGGCTTTTTAGTAAATGACGGGTCTTTTGGATGCGTGAATGGAGTTGAAATTTATTTTTGATCAACCCTTTATTTTCAATAAGACCTAATGAAGCGGCAGCAATTTTACGAAAAGGCTTTGGCAAGTTAATTATCTTTTTACCAACACCCATCAATATATCATAGCGGTTGTATCCTGCAAACACTTCATCCCCTGCGTCGGCTGATAGGGCAACCGTAACGTGCTGCCGCGCTATTTTGCTGACTAATACGGTCGGAATGGCACTACTATCCGCAAATGGTTCATCATAATAAAAAGGCAATTGGGGCACTATGTCCAACCCTTCCTTGATGGTACAATAAAACTCTGAATGGTCGGTGCCGAGTATTTTTGCTGTTTGTCGCGCAATCGGTGCTTCATCATGCCCTCCTTCCCGATTATTTCGGGATGTACCATCCGTATTTTTAAATCCAATTGTAAAGGTTTTGAGTTTTTCGAAGCGGTTTTTTTGAAGCAAGGCAACCACACTCGTACTATCATACCCGCCGCTTAAAAAAACGCCTACGGGTACATCTGCCACCATGCGGTATTCAAAGGCTTTGGTCAATACTTTTTCAGTTTCAGCAACAGCGTCTTTTTCCGATATATCTAATTTGGGTTTGTTGTATGCATCATAAACATCCCAATATTTTTTAATGGAATAGGCTTTGTTGTCAAGCGAAAATCTTAAAAAATGCCCCGCTTGTAGTTTATGACAATTTTTGAAAATGCAATAAGGTGCTGGCACGTTGCCATACTGCATATAGGCAGCTAAGGCATTTAGTTCTATCTCTTTTTTGAACTCAGGATGCGCATGAAAAGCTTTTAATTCGGAAGCAAAAAAAAACAAGCCCTCGTGCCAATAATAATAAAAAGGCTTTACGCCTGCCCTATCTCTGTAACACAACACCTCGTTTTTTTGCGTATCATACAGCACAAAGGCGAACATACCAACAAATTTGTCCACACAGTGCGTACCCCATTCCTCAAAAGCGTGCAGTATCATTTCGGTATCCGAATGGCTCTTGAAGGTATGCCCCAATACCGCTAATTCGGTTTTTATCTCTTGAAAATTATAGATTTCACCGTTAAAAACAAGCCAAAACTGCTTATAATTCATGGGTTGCTTACCCCCCTCAGTCAAATCTATAATACTCAAACGCCGTTGCCCTAAACCAATTTGTGCCGTCTCGGTTTGAAAAAATTCATAGCCACTGCCATCGGGTCCGCGATGTTGCAGCGTGTCCGTTGCTTTTTGAAGAATATCATAACTTGATACCTTTTTAAAATCAATGAAACCCGCTATACCACACATATATTATTGATAATCAATGTTTTACTTAAAATATGAGCGCATTTAGCGCCATCACGCTCTGCGTGACTGAGGGGGGGGGGTAAGCCTATCCCTTTACCACCATTTTTTTACTACTCAGTTCCTCACACAAATTGAACCCATCCCAGATATAATCAAACGCTAAGGCTTTGCCGATAGGTACTATTCTATCCACGCCAATACCCGCCGTTTGGTGCGCGAGATAATCTAAGTCCGCATCATCTAAACCAAAGTAACTAATGGTCTGTACTTTATTGTGGATTGAAGGCAGTATATCTTTTAGTTGGACGATAGATTGGGTATAAAAATAACCACCCCCGCAACTGTGCAAAAGCTCTTGTATAGACGTTTCAACTAAATATAAAGTAGTATTATCATTGCGAAAATGGCTTACTTTATCATCTATAACATCATTAATGAGTTGATTGTATTTTAATGAAGCCAATGAAGCATTGTCTCCACCGTACTGGGTAGCACTTATTTTTTCTAAAATAGTATAAAATGTATTTTCAAACGCTTGATTATCGCTTTCCGAACCGAGTAAAAAAAGGGACTGGGGCGAAGAGCAACCCTTTTGGTCAAAAGTGTAAGCATCGTTGTAAAACTTGCGCACTATTTCCTTTTGTTGGGTGTCGTCTTGCAGCAAAAATACCTGTGTTTTAAAAATGGATAAAGAGATACGGTCTGCAAAAACAATGTCTCTTGTGCGCGGATTGGCGGGTATTTCTTTAAATGTTTTTGCGGTATTGTCGCCGCCCCATATCAAACGAGCATTGGCTTTTTGTGAAAAAAAAGTGCTGATGTCTTTATCGTGGTTGAAAGTGACGATGTTGATATATTGCGCCATCAACGCGCTGTGTTCGGTTGCCAATTCGCTGTTCAAAACATCGAATAGGAAATTGATATAGTCGTGGTCTAAACGATTCGATATGCGCAAAATATTTTTATTGCCCATCAATAAAGAAATGACAAGCGAATAAACAAACATGGTATCTACATTACTTGGGCAAATATGGAACACAA
>JAYVKQ010000888.1:0-8710 GCA_043768285.1 Saprospiraceae bacterium
GCTCGTAACAGCACGATGGTACAGGTCATTCGTCACGTTATTAAAAGTATGTCAATAGAGGCTGGTAATCGCATTAAATTTCAAAATTTTGGACAATCCAATTATGGTAGTCGAGAAGTTGGAGAAGCTATCAGAACCCTCGAGAAAGCTCTTTTATTGTACTTAGTTTATCCTTGTACAGGTACCTCACTACCAATTTTTCCAGATAAGAAGAAGTCACCTCGATTGCAACTTTTGGATACGGGTTTGATGAGTCATTTAGCGGGTCTTCAAAAAGAAATCATCGGGTCATCGCAATTAGATAGCGTTTATCAAGGCAAAATTGCAGAACATATAGTTGGGCAAGAGTTATTGTCAACACAATATAATGTTTTGAGTGAGCTTCATTTTTGGACGCGCGAAAAAAAAGAAGCAGTTGCCGAAGTGGATTATATTTACGTTTTTGATGGAAAAATGATACCAATTGAGGTGAAATCTGGTGCAACGGGTCGGTTACGGTCTTTACATTTTTATATGGATACCACACAGCACACCTTCGCTGTGCGTATTTATGGTGGAAAATTGAGTATTGACACCTTGCAAACCACCAACAATAAAACGTTTTACCTACTCAATTTACCTTATTATTTGACAGGGCAGATTGAACTCTATTTGACATGGTTTAGTGGACAAATGATGATTACCGCCCATTAAATTCCAGCATCTGCGATTATTTTAAGCGAGTTACTCTGTAATAAAGAAAAATTACCAAAAATACTGAGGGGTAAACTACCGCACCCTAAACACAGGATACCGCATATGATTAGGCTCTGCAAACGGCGAATTTTGATAAATAAACTGCAATTGTGCACCGCCATTTTTAGCAAAAGCGGTATCTCTTTGACGGCGTTGCTCCAGTTTTTCTTTGATGGTCGGGTTCGTTTTTAACAAATCCTCGGCGCGTTCTTCAAAAACGTAGGAGCTGTATCCTTCTTTTTGCCCTAAAATGGGGTCGAAAAAATTCCATACGAAATAGCTGTCTTCGCCTGTGGGTTCTAAAACTTCCATCAAAAAACGGTTGGCGGCTTGGTTCATTGGGATATGCCAATCGCCTTTGCGAAATTTGATTTTTTGCACCGTTTTACTGGTTTTCACTTCCATGTTTTGATGATGCCCTTCGTAGGGGCGCGGATTGCTTTTGTACTCCTCGATGCGATATACTTCGACTTCCATTTCTGTATCTTTATCAAGCGGACGCATTTGTATCTTATTGATTTTCAATAGTTCTACCACTTTTCCCCAACCTTGTGGTAGGATATATGCCGTTGGTTTCTCAATAATACTGAGGGGGTTGTAAAAATTGTAGAACTTCACTTTTTGTTCAAAAGGCTTATTTCTATCGTAAAATAAACGCGGCAAACCCGATACGTTGCTCGGCTTTCTACCCGCCGTATAGCCTTTAAAAAATATCTCTTGATACTGGCTTTTATCCAACGAAAAACCAAATGGGAATTCCTTTTGGGTCAATTGCGCTTGCATTTGTTGCGCTCGGGTTTGCTTAATCGTGGCAGCATTGGCAGACGCATATTCAATAAAACTTTGCATCATTTTATAGGTCGCTTCCACCCGTTTTGGAAATGGTTTGAGCATATGCGTCTCTGGCACAAAAGCGAAGGTATTGAACAAACTCGCATAACCACTACTATAGCGCGGTCCATCCCAGTAGGCACTCCAACCCGTTTCGGGACTGTCGCTAAAATTATTGACGTAAGGGATTAAATCATAACCCTTTTGTTTCATGCTGGCATATATCGCAGGCTCGAGCGTTTTGTTCAAATATTCGCCCATCACACCGCCCAACTTGTTGTGTTGAGATGTGAGAAGCGTCATAAAGTGTTGATAATCAGCACCATTACTCACATGGTTGTCGAGAAGTATATCAGGCTGTGTGTAGTGAAAAATCTCTGCAAAACTCCGTGCTTCCTTACTATCACACTTGATAAAATCGCGGTTCAAATCCAAATTTTGAGAATTGCCCCGCGAGCCTTTTTCACTTGGTCCATCTTGGTCAATACGGTAAAAAGGGTTGCGGTTTAAGCTGCCACCGATATTATAGACAGGGATAATTGCCAACACAATATTGCTCGGCAGCACCAATTTTTTCGATACAATATCTTTAACTAACCATATACTCGCGTCAATACCATCGGGTTCGCCAGGGTGAATACCATTATTAATAAGTATGACCAACTTGCTTTTCTGTTTCCACTGCGCGGGTGTAAAACTTTTATCACTACTGACCAATACCAAATGTAAAGGCTCGCCCGCATCGGTTGCGCCCATCGACAACATTTTGACGGTAGCTGCTGCTTTGTCAATTTGTTTCCAAGCGTCTATGGCTTCATAATAGGTGACGCTTTCTTTGCCATTTGTAAGGTCATATCGCGTACTGGGCAACTGTGCAGAGGCGGTGAGCGTGCAAGCAAGAAGGGCAATAGTGGCTATCGTTTTTTTCATTTTGATTTGAAATTGTCGTATTCTTTGAAATGTCATTGGATAAATGCCAAAGATACTGAGGGGGTAAGATTTTGCGCACAGAATTCCTTTTTTTTAGAGGAAAAGTATCAAAAAAGGTAATTTTAATTTAAAACTATTCCAAACAACTAAATACCCGCTTTTACCTTGATTTGAATGTCAATGTCCTCGTAAATTTATATCAAAATAACCATCCTTTAACAATTTTAAATAATCTGATATTATGGAAAAAGAAAACATCCAACTGCAATTAGTAAATGCCATAAAACGCCTAATGATTATGCTGTTTTTATTGGTGTGTTCAGTCAGTACATTAGCCCTGATGTCCGTTTACAAAAAGCCTAACCCTAACAAGGAAAAAGCAACCATGTCTGTTGCTAAAACCGTGAACCCAACACTCAAATTGGGGAAAACACTTTTTCTAAATAACTGCGCCCAATGCCACGCCAAAGATATGACGACCAAACTCACAGGACCTGCCTTGCAAGGTGTGCAAAATCGTTGGCAAGATGATGATGCTTTGTATGATTGGATTACGAAAGGCAGCGTTCCAGAGCGTAAAATGCAATATATCAACGATTTGAAAAAAAATTATAATTATCTCATTATGCCTAAATTTTCACAGTTTACAGAAAGCGATATAAAGGCATTATTGGCCTATTTAGATAGTTTTTAACGAAAGTGATTAATGTTGATATATTTTTTAAAATAATATATGTAGTGAAGCCTTTTTACTATACATGCGTATAAAGTCATGGTTAAATGTAAACAATCATTAGTATGTAGTTGATTTTCAAACAACCATAATGCCTTTATGCAGATTGAAAAACTCATCTTTTTAACAATAATTTCTATTTATGACTAAACAAGTTTTTTTTGCAGCAGCCTTACTCCTGGCTGTTAGCTCCCTTTTTGCCCAAAGAAAAGCGGACTGGACAACCGACCTTCCCGCTGAGGCAAGCCAAATTTTCTTTCACTCTTTGACAGGAGTGCCTATTATCAAAAGCGATAAGACCTATTCGGGTATTGATGTGCAATCGCATACCGTGAAATGGACTGTCGAACGCTCTGGTATGCAATCCCTTGCAGCCGTAACGGGTAACGACGAAGGGCAAGATTTTTTTGAAGTAGCCAACTCGCCTTATGCGGTTATCAATGAAACGTTGTTGGATACCCGCGATGGCAAAATTTTGTTATCGAAGGATAAAGACGGCTACAAAAAATTGGTGGACTACGAAATGATGCCCGATATTGACGGCATTTTATTCAAAACTTTTTCAGCCGATTTTGTCCGTTTACATTTGATTGATAAAAAAACGGGTACTAAAAAATGGTCGGCTGATATTTTAAAAGGTTCGCAATCATTGACCGAAAAATTAGGCTCTGCTAATGGGCAAATGCCTCAAGTGATAGTGCCTTCTGGTACTACACCTCTTTTGCAAGACAATAAGCTTATGGTTTTTGCTTTCAAAAAAGAAATTGCGATGGTCAATGTGGCTGATGGCAAAGTGGATTGGGTTGAAAAATTAGACCCTGCCCGTATTTTCTTTTCTGACAATCAAAAAACAGCTTTTGTAGTTGAACACGACAAAGGTGGTTTAGTTGCACAGGCATTGGCAACCGAAAAACGCATGGGTAAAGAAGTTACTGCTATTGATGTGGCTACTGGTAAAGCTATCTGGAAAAAGCCTATCGAAGTAGATGAGCGCATCAAATGGTATAATATTGATGGCGATAAATTGCTTATTGTTCATGCGAAAGGATGCAATTTTTACAATTTAGAAGATGGTAAAAAAGTATGGAAAGACGATTATGAAGCCAAACGCATCGCAAAATTGGTCGAAAATACTGAGGGGTATCTTGTGAGTTTCGGGTATCAAAAAACCATGCAATTGGATAAGTCTGGTAAAAAATTGTGGAAAAAACCACAAGTTGCGCCTTCAGATATCGAAGATGTGGACGTGGATGAAGACGCTGATTTTGTGACCTATAAATACGATAAAGGCAATTTGTTTTTGACGGTGGATAAAATCAAGTTTACGCCTAAGAAAAATGCGGGTATCAAATCCTACTCATTCAGCGTTTCGCCTACCGACAAAATGGAATTTGATGGTTTGAATAAAACGTTTTTGCTCTATAACAATGATGGCGTGGTGCTTATTAACCCTGATATGTATCCCAAAGGGCATGTAACTAAAAAAGTAAAAACCGATGTGAAGGATATTCAATTTGTGGAAATGCGTAAAAATAGCTACTATTTTGCTGGTCAAGAGGACTTTGTGATTGTAAAATCAGAAGGTGACGTGACGGAAAGGCACTATAAAGAACCCTTCGATGGCAAAGGTTTTTTGGCAGGTTCATTGAGCACAGCTATGAGTTTGGGTAGTGTTGCCTTAGATGTTTCAAGCCGTGTAAACGTTATGAAAGGCTCAACGCAAGTATTGGGCGGCTTGGCTAATGGCTCAGAAGAATCATTAGAAAGTGGCGTAAAAGATATGAAAAAAGGTGTGCGACAAGTACAAGCTGCCAATGCTTTATCTGATGCGTCCAGTTTTATTCCACCAGCACGCCATTCTGCTTTCTCTCAAACGCAGGATTTTGCTTACTTCTTCACGAAAGATAAAAAAAGCGGTGAAAAAGTATTGGTCAAACTCAATAAAGATACGGGTGAAGAAATGGACAAATTCATTTTGAACGATGCGCGCCCTATTTATAAAGTAGATGAAGTAGAAAATCGCGTATTATACTGTTTCAAAAAACAACTTTTGGTTTTCGAGCCTCAAAAGTAAAGAAATATTTATTGCTTTTTACAGCCACTCATTGCACTAATTTCCACTAATTTTTTTCTATAAAATAGATAATTATTAGTGAAAATTAGTGCAATGAGTGGCTGTAATAAGAAATAGTATTTTTTGTCTAACCCTACATCAATTCCGACAACTCTAACCACCGCAACTCCTTGATTTCCAACTCATTCTGAATATCTTCCAACTCTTTTGAGAGCTTCGGAATATCCGCTGTTTTAAGGGTAGTCATATCGTTGAAAGCGTTTTCAATCTCTGATTTGCGGGCTTCTAATTTTTCTATTTCTTTTTCCAAACGCTTGAATTCGCGGCGTTCATTGTCGTTGGCTTTGCGGGTATTATTGACGACGGGTGCGACGGCGGCAGCGCGTCCTAATTTGGCTTGTTCGCGCACTTCAATTTTTTTCAATTCGCGGTATTCCGTATAGTTGCCGTTATAATCTTTGATATGCCCATCGCCTTCAAAAATGAACAAATGCTCGACCATTTTATCCATAAAATATCTATCGTGCGTAACGACAATAAGGCAGCCGCCAAACTGATTTATCAGAAAGTCCTCTAATACGTTGAGCGAGAGAATATCTAAATCGTTGGTCGGCTCATCGAGAATGAGAAAATTGGGGTTTTTCATCAATATCGTGAGCAAATACAATCGCCTTTTTTCGCCACCCGATAGCTGCGAGACATAGACTTGTTGGTGTTCTTTTGTAAATAAAAAACGCTCTAACAAACCCGATGCCGTCAGTTTTTGTCCTTTTTCTAAGGGGATATATTCAGCAATATCGGTAATGACTTCAATCACCCTTTTGTCCTCTTTAAGGTTCATACCCGACTGCGTATAATGCCCAAATTGGATGGTTTCGCCAATCGCTACTTTACCGCCCGTTGGGTCTAACTCATTGGTAATCAATTTCAAAAACGTAGATTTGCCTACGCCATTTGACCCAACAATGCCTACTTTTTCGCCTTTTTTAAATTTATAACTAAAATCTTTAATCAAATTTTTATCGCCAAATCCGAAAGAAACGTTGTGACATTCCACGATTTTTGACCCCAGCCAAGTCGTCTTAATATCAATCTGCAAATCGTCATTGTCCTCCTTGCGGCTGACCTTATCTTTTAGGTCATGGAAGTCGTCAATGCGGCTTTGGGCTTTCGTGGTACGGGCTTGAGGCTGTCGGCGCATCCAATCCAATTCGCGGAGAAATAGCTTGCGATTTTTGCCCATTGTGGCACTATCCACCTCTTGTCGCAAGGCTTTTTGCTCCAAATAGTAGGCATAATTGCCGCGATAGCGGTAAAATTTACCTGCATCTAATTCAATTATCGTATTGCAAATGGCATCGAGAAAATACCTATCGTGCGTTACCATAAATAGGGTTAAAGACGATTGTGTGAGGTATATTTCCAACCATTCAATCATATCTAAATCAAGGTGGTTGGTCGGCTCGTCGAGTATCAAAAAATCGGGTGCATCTATCAATAATTTCGCCAATGCAAGGCGTTTTTTCTGCCCACCTGATAGCGTTTTTACATATTGATTAAGGAATGTATCAATTTTTAATTTTGACAAAATTTCCTTTATTTTCGCCTCCACGTCCCACGCTTGTAGGGCATCAACCGCCTCCAAAGTGCGCTGAATACTGAGGGGGTCATTATCCAATAAGGCTTTTTCATAATTTTTAATCGCTTGTATTTGAGGGCTTTCTGCTTCAAAAACGGCTTCAATAGCGGTCAATTCGCCGTTGATATACGGGTCTTGCTCCAAATAACCCACGCGAATATCTTTAGCAAAAAGTATTTTCGCCGTTTCGCCTTCCACGCCTTCATTACCCGATAGCACGCGGAGTAGGGTGGTTTTGCCCGTCCCGTTTTTCGCCACGAGCGCAATCCTATCCCCCCTGTTGATATTGAGCTGGATATTCTGAAATAAAATCTTAGGACCGTAGCTTTTGGTAACGTTTTCGAGCGCGAGGTAATTCATAAATAGTATTGAGTAGTTAGTACTGAGTATTTAGATTTTTAAATCTTTAATAATCAATAACTTATGTATTTAAAACAGCGTTTAATGCAATTTCATGTAAGACATTTTAGGAACACGGATGACACTGATTTTATAAGATTTACACGGATTTTTTCCAGTTAGACATTAAAAAATCAGTTTAATCAGTGTTGTCCGTGGTTCAAAGATGTCATAATTTGCCAATTGCGGCGCAAAGATAGGCTTTTTAGAGGTAAAATGTTTATATCAGAAACTTACTTTTGAAAAAATACAAACCAAAAGAAGCCTTAAAATGCAAAAAATCCAAACCAATAAACTCTATATTTTGCAAAAAATCCAAATCAATAAATTTGAAACTAGAGGACTAAGTTATGCTGACACGAATGAGACGAATGTAAAACGAATAAAACTAATTTGGATATACTGGTTTAAATCATTACATCTAAATTAGAAAAATTCGATTTAAAATTAGTGTCATTCGTGTTAGCATGACATAGTCTTGTAGCCTCATAAATTTGATGCAAGGAAAACTTATTCGGACACCCCCCCTCAGTATTTTACCCTCTATTTTGCAATTTTTAGAAAAAAGCCTATATTTGTCAAAAAATAGAAGATGTCTGCATCAGTTGCCATAGAAAACATACCTGCACTTTCTGCCATTGGTAAGCACACGCGCTATATCAGTTGGGCTGAATTCAAAACGCGCTATTTAAACCGTGATGACGGTTATAAATATGAATGGGTAAATGGAACTATCGAAAAAACAAAACGTGCTATGGACCAAAACCAATATTTTATTCTAAAAAATCTAAGAAACCTTTTTGAAAAACTCCGTTTTCAAGGCATTATCAAAGGCGGATTTGAAGCTGAAATAGATACTTTTTTCCTTGAAGCGGTGCATCGTCGCCCTGATATTTCTTACTTTTCGGACGCTCAAGAGAAAGGTATGGCGCATGGCGAAAAACAAGTACCCAAATTTGTTGTTGAAATTATTTCTGATAATGACCAGATGAACCGCGTTCATAAAAAAATGCAAAATTATAGAGATGCAGATGTGCAAGTTGTGTGGCATATATTTCCACAATTACAAGAAGTACACGTCTATAATGGGCAAAATTTAGAACAAATGCTGGTCTGTAAAGGAGAGAATTTAGTTTCTGCATCACCTATTTTAAATGAATTTTCTATGTCAGTAAACGACATATTTAGTAAAAATTAGTATCGAAAACAGTATATAACCAAGCGTGAAAACAACGTTCCTCAATACCTATTACCTATTTATTGCTGCCCTATTTGCTGCGTGTATTTTGATATTTACAGGCATCATGGTGACAAAAATACTGCCTTATATGACTTTTGAAAAGGCTATCAACTTCCTCGGTACTAAGCC
>JAYVKQ010000889.1:0-3700 GCA_043768285.1 Saprospiraceae bacterium
GTAGAGTTTCATGTTGCGCCACAAGTGATGCCGACATCGGGCTTGCCTTATCACGAATGGTTTATTGAGTTTGACAATATGCCCAATAATATAACAGAATTTGCCCAAAAAGTAGATATAGAAATGACAAAACAGAATATCTATTATGATGATTTAATCACAGGGGCAGTATTGCGCCCATTAGTCATAACACCCGTTAAGCGCGATGCATTTCGAGCATATATGAAATCGGAAGGCAAATTGGGTGGTCAAAATAAAGTACCCCGCTTGGCAAATGATAGAAAAATAGCGGATGTTTTAAATGCGCAGGGCGATTAAAATCGCCCCCTATTGATGGGTTTTCGTGGTCAAAAATCAATAGCGGGCGATTTTAATCGCCCTGCGGAAACGAAAATCAATGCTCTAATACCCTATTTTTTCATATGCGGAATTGCTTGAATTTATTCGACGAATTGCGTAAGTCATTGATTATCAAAGCCTCTGTCGAATAAATTCGACAGTACAAACTAAGTAGGAAAACTAATTTTCCCCATTGCCACACTCGGCACACCTTCACGCAAGCCAAAATTAACACCCTCTCCCGCCACACATTCATTCGCTAATAGCGCAAACAGCACTGCTTCTTTGGCATCGGGATTAATTTTGAGCTTATCGGTGGTCGCATACTGAGGGGTCGGTAATAGTTCCTTAATCATCTTCATCAAAAGGGGATTGCGCGCCCCACCACCACTGGTGTATATTTTGAACGATTTAATATCCGCCTCGCTCAAATTTTTATTTTTAAATACTTGTTTAATTGCATCCGTAATGGTTTCCGCACTGAACCGTGTGAGGGTTGCTAAGAGGTCAAATACTGAGGGGGTATTGAGTTTTGCACGCGAAATAGCGTTATCCACATACGAAATGTTGAAAAGTTCTGGACCAGTCGTTTTAGGAAATGGCTTTTCAAAAAAATCATTCTTCTTTAACTCTGCGAGTAATTGGGGTATAACTTTACCTTTTTTAGCCAATAACGCATCTTTATCATAAGCTTTTTCGGGAAAATAATGGCGCGTAAAAGCATCTAAAAGCGTATTGCCTGTACCTGTGTCCGTTACAAAAACTTCGGACGCTTCGAGGGATGCGGGTAAATATGTGAAATTGGCAATGCCGCCCATATTGAGCATTATCCGATTTTCTCCTTTTTTAGAAAAAATCAAATAATCGCCATAGACAGCCAAAGGCGCACCTTCGCCACCTGCCGCAATATGTTTTTGCCTAAAATCGCTGATGGTAATAATGCCCGTGGTAGCCGCTACGTGGTCTCCATCGCCAATTTGCAATGTTGCGTTTGGAAATTTATCTATTTTATGTAAAATTTTAGGCGCGTGAAAAACGGTTTGCCCATGCGAAGCCACTAAATCTACCCCCTCAGTATTCACGCCCCATTTTTTCAAACAGGTATTAATCATTTCGCCATGAAGCGTCCCTATCCACGGATTGAGCAACGTAAGATGTTGAAAATCAATGATTTTTTTAGCAAATATCTGGCGAATTTCATTTTTAATATCTTCGGTATAGTCTATGGTTTCAAAGTACAAGAGGTCAATTTTGGTCTTCGCGCCATGCCCTTTGATGCGGCATAGGGCAACGTCTAAACCATCTAAAGAAGTGCCACTCATTAAGCCGATGATATGGCGGGTAGGCTTCTTAGCGATTTGGTAGAGGTGATTTATATTTTGGTTCATACAATTAGTAAAGGTCAATTATTTGATAGGTAAAATGCGGATGCGATGTTTGTTTTCATCAATAGTTATAAGCACACCTTCTTGAAGTTGCATTTCGTATTTTCGAATTATTTCTATTAGGCGTGTACCCAAATGTTCGGGCATAACATCTTGGGTTCTAACTTGGATAACGCTTGGGCTATCTGTTTTTGTAGCCGCTAATATATGACCAAAGTCAAGGTCATGCGTAAAAACAACAAATTTGTTTTTCCTTGCCCATTCCATTATTTTACTATCGGGAGCTTTTACATTGCCAATATCTTTCCAATGGAAAACCGTATATCCTTCAGATTGGAATACATCTACCCATTCAGGACTTAAATTCATATCAATGACAAAACGTATCATGCAGCGAGAGGAATTTCAACTTCTTCTGCACGCCAAGCGGCATAGACTAAGCTCTGTTTAATATCTTCCAGTTCCAAATATGGGTAAGCTGTTAGAATACGCTCATAGCTATAGCCTTGCGCTACCAATCCTACAATTGTACCCACAGTAACACGCATGCCTCTGATGCAAGGCTTTCCTCCCATTACTCTTGCGTCAAATGTTATTCTATCTAAATCTTTCATTTTTTATATTTTTTACAAATATAGGTATTTCGTTCAAACAAAACAATTATTACTAATTGAGTTTATAACGCAACCCCTGCCCCTCAATAGTCGCAATAAAATCACTATCCACGCTCACCTTTCTATCAGGAGCGTGTAAGTTAAGCGTTTGGCGATTGGTAGCATCAACGAGTTGCACTTTTAGCTTGTGTTTGCCTTTGTGTTTTGTAAAAAGGACGTTCAAATCTTCAATCATTTGATGTGAAATTTGCTCGATGGGTATCATCAATGTGATACTTTCGGTCATACTGTTGCCGATACTTGCCAATTGGCGCACTTCGCGGATTTTCAATTCATACTCTTCCGAATTCCACCGTTGTTTCATATCACCTTCAATAAACACAGATATGCCTTTTTGCAAAATGGGGCTAAATCGCGCATAATCTTCACTAAACAACGCAAATTTATGGGATCCTCCGTAATCTTGAATGGTAAAGTTCCCAAATCCTGTACCCTTTTTGGATATGCGATGCTCTACTTCTGATACAAACGCGGCAATTTTCACGCGCTGATTTTTATACTCGTCAACCCTGTCCAATTTGACATTCGCAAAGCTGACCTCAATTTTAAAATCATCAAGCGGATGTCCCGATAGGTATATGCCCACACAATCTTTTTCGTAATTCAGTTTTTGTATCAAATTCCATTCTTCCACTTTTGGTAAGGGAGGGGCAGCCATCATACTATCACTTGCCGCTTCACCAAATAGGGAGGTTGTGGTCGAATTTTTCTGTTGCTGCACGCCTTGTCCATATTTTAATAAATGCTCAATGAAAGAGTCATATCTATCAGACGGTGCAAAATAAGCTGCACGCACAATACCAAATTCATCTAAAGCACCCGCTTGCACGAGCGATTCCAAGACTTTTTTATTGACGGTTCTTAAATTCAGACGCTTGATAAAATCAAATACATCTTTGAATTTGCCGTTTGCCTTGCGTTCTTCAATCAAGCTTTCTACAGCCGCTTCGCCTACACCTTTGATAGCAGAGAGAGCAAAACGAATTTCACCTTTATCATTTACCGCAAAACGCACATCACTTTCATTCACGTCAGGTCCTTTTACGGGAACGCCCATATTGCGACATTCTTCCATGAAAAACGTGATTTTATCAATATTTGACACGTTATTGGTCAAAACAGCCGCCATATATTCACCCGCATAATGGGCTTTTAAATAGGCAGTTTGATAGGCAACAAAAGCATAACACGTAGAGTGCGATTTATTAAAGGCGTATGACGCGAAGGCTTCCCAGTCCGTCCATACTTTTTCGCAGGTAGGGAGGGAGTGTCCATTTTTCTCACAACCCGACATGAATTGCG
>JAYVKQ010000890.1:0-4778 GCA_043768285.1 Saprospiraceae bacterium
CTCCATTAGGGGTGTCATATTGGTAAAATTTCACTATTCCGAAGCTCGAAGCCCCGTCCCTACTGTTTCGGGATGTACCATGAGGGGTGCAATAGCTACAAGTTACACCCCTCATGGTACATCCCGAAACAGTCGGGACGGGGCTTTTCAACCCATTATTCGTATAAATTACTAAAATCAAAGTTGAAGATACAACTAATTTTAGAATACAAAGGACGCTATTACAATAAAAAAAAAGGGTAAACAACATTAGAGCCACATGCAAACTGGCTGCATATCTAAAAAATTAGAGGTCTAAAAAAGTGTTTATTGACGGGGCGATTTTAAGTCTATTGTCGTCAATTTTAGGACAAATACTGAGGGGGTATTAGAAAAAACTTTAATAGCGAGAATTGCTGCATAAATTTGAACAAGTCTATTTTTAAAATATTATTTGATTTGTAAACAGATAAACAGGATATTTGTAAAAATAAAACCTCTGTTAATATGGCAACTACAATCAAAAAAGAAATCCCGAAAATATTTGACACAGCACAAGACTTTTTACCACTCAACGGCACTGACTATGTAGAGCTATACGTCGGCAATGCCAAGCAAGCCGCTTATTTTTATAAAACCGCTTTTGGTTTTCAATCTCTTGCCTATGCGGGATTGGAAACTGGCTTGCACGACCGTGAAAGCTATGTGGTGCAACAAGGCAAAATACGTCTTGTTTTGACCTCGCCTTTGAAAAGCAATACCGAAATCGGCAGTCATATTGATAAACATGGCGATGGCGTAAAAGTCGTTGCTTTGTGGGTAGATGATACAGTACAGGCTTATAATGAAACAATTAAACGCGGTGCAAAGCCTTTTTTTGAACCCATTACTGAGGGGGATAGTTTCGGAACTGTCAAGCGTGCAGGCATCCATACTTATGGCGATACAGTTCATGTTTTTGTAGAAAGAAAAGACTATAAAGGCGTTTTTCTACCCTATTTCAAGGCTTGGGAAAGCGATTATCACCCTAAAAGCGTTGGTTTACAATACATTGACCATATGGTGGGCAATGTAGAATTGGGTAAAATGAATGAATGGGTACAATTTTACGCCAACACAATGGGTTTTACGCAAATCGTCTCTTTCGATGATAACGATATTTCAACGGACTATACCGCTTTGATGAGTAAAGTGATGTCCAATGGCAATGCTCGTATCAAATTTCCCATCAATGAACCCGCACATGGTAAGAAGAAATCGCAAATCGAAGAATACTTGGACTTTTATGAAGGTGCGGGCATACAACATATTGCCGTTGCAACGGACAATATTATTAAAACGGTCTCGCAATTGCGCAAACGAGGCATTGAGTTTCTATATGTTCCCGATGCCTATTATGATAGTCTGAAAGAGCGCATTGGCACTATTGATGAAGATTTTGAACAATTAAAAGCATTAAATATCCTCGTAGATAGAGATGAAGATGGCTATTTGTTGCAAATTTTTACCAAACCTGTTGAGCCGCGCCCGACTGTATTTTTTGAAATTATCCAACGTAAAGGCGCAAGGTCGTTTGGCAAAGGCAATTTTAAAGCTCTGTTTGAAGCGATAGAAAGGGAACAAGAACGGCGGGGTACTTTATAGGCGTAGCAACAAAAATTTAGGGATGAAGCATATACACACAAATAACACAAATTTTACTCGAATTGCTTCAATTTGGATATAATAAATTAGGAACGACTACTGTACACTACTATTTTTTAAGTTATTGAAAATCAATGATTTGTAATTGTCAATAACTTTAACTTTGTGTTAGAACTTCGGTTTCGGAAACCACTTGCTCTTTTTTTTAAAATAGTTGGGTACAGTACGTCGTTCCTTAGACATATGCGTTAAAAAATTCGTGTCATTCGTGTCTCTAAAAACGCTCTTATTTCAACTTACTTTCAAGTGCTTTGATACCCTTTACGATGCCATCCACTTTGGCGCAATCTACTTTGGTCAAAACCACATCAACGGATAGCTTTTTGGGTTCTTTGGCAACCAATTTATTGCCTTTTTCGACCAATTCGGTGCGCATTTTAGTAATTTTATCGCCCGCTACCATGAAATAGACTTCTTCCGTTTGCACATTGCCTTCAATCATATAGACAAAATCGGCAACGAGCATTCCTCTATCATCGCGCATATTGGTCAATTTGCCATGACCACCATCTTTTTGATAAGGCGACCAGTCGAAATAGCCACTCACAAAAGGATTAGCCGTAGCGCGGGTCGTGATTTGGCACGAGTAGGTATCTTTGCCTTTTTCTACCAGTTGATAACAAGTGGTAGTGCTACCTCCTACAACGGGCGGTTTCAATGTGTCGGGTTCGATAGAGGCAACAGGTTGTGGTGTTTGCGTAGCCAAAGAGGGCGTTTCTACGGTTTGTTGTCTTTCGCTCGGATTTTTGCAGCCAATTGTCATCAATAGGGCTAAAAAAAGGATTGTTAAAATGTTTTTCATTTAAAAATTATGAATTCAATGATTAAAAAATTAGTAAAGTTAATCGTCTAAAAGGCAATAGAACATAGCGAAATGAGCTAAATTGCTCGAGTAAATTTATTTTTAAAACATTCCTAAATATTTTTAATAAAATCTTTAGCAAAATAAGTGGCTATCAAATCAGCCCCTGCGCGTTTGATGGAAGTCAAAATTTCTGCAACAGCTCGTGTTTCGTCGAGCCAACCCATTTTGGCTGCCGCTTTGACCATTGCATATTCACCCGATACATGATAGGCTGCAACAGGAATTTGAACACTATTTTTAGTTTCCCTAATCACATCCAAATAGGCGAGGGCGGGTTTTACCATTACTATATCTGCCCCTTCCGATATATCCAGTTGTACTTCTTTTAAGGCTTCAAGGCGATTAGCAGGGTTCATTTGATACGTTTTTTTATCACCAAACCCAGGCGCGGAATCCAGTGCGTCGCGGAATGGTCCATAAAAACAAGAAGCATATTTGGCTGAATAAGCGAGAATACCTGTATTGTGAAACCCCGTATCTTCAAAAGCGCGGCGAATAGCACCGATACGCCCGTCCATCATATCGCTTGGGGCGACAAAATCTGCACCTGCGGTGGCGTGCGAAACGGACATCCACGCCAAGACTTCCACCGTTTTATCATTTACAATTTGAAAATTTTCGACTATGCCATCGTGCCCATAACTCGAAAAGGGGTCGAGGGCAATATCGGTCATCACGCACATATCTGGCACTGCGTTTTTGATTTCACGGATAGCGCATTGCATCAAACCATCGGGATTGATTGCCTCTTTGCCTGTATTGTCCTTTAAGCTATCGGCTACTTTTACAAAAAGCAATATGGCTTTGATACCCATTTTCCATAATTCTTTGACCTCTTTTACCGTCAAATCGAGCGACATACGGTAATAATTTGGCATAGAAGGTATCTCTTCTTTTATATTTTTACCTTCAATAATGAATAGCGGCACGATAAAGTCGTTGGGCGTAACGAGGGTTTCCGAAACCATGTCGCGTATGGCTTGGCTTTGGCGCAAGGTGCGTGGGCGGTGGGTCAAGTGCATTTTTGTCGTATTATGTCAATCAAAGCCGAAATAGTCGGCTTTTCTGCCACAAATATAAGTTGTGCATTCGTAATTTTACGCACATAGTCGGCAGTCGTTTCTCCCAAAGTGAAAATTAGCGTATCGGGCATTATCGTATTTTTTTCTAAAAACGCATCGGCTGCGCTCAAACTTAGGAAAACAACGGCATCAAAAGGCTCCAAAATACTGAGGGGGTGCTTCTGCGTTTCGTAAACGCTTATTTTTTTGACCGATATGCCTTGTTTTTCTAAAATATTAGGCAAATGATTAAGGCTTAAATTGCCACATATAAAATATACGCCCGCGCTCAAATCAGCTTTTTCTAACATCAGTTGCGCTAATTGCTTGGCGGTGGGTGCGGATAATGTAGGTTTGAGGTTGTGGCTTTTAATAAGGTTTTTGGTCGCTTCTGATGTCGAAAATATTGCCCAACTTTCCAAAAGTTTCAAATTTTTGGAAAGTTCACTTGTAGATATTAAGTTCGGGAAACTTTCACAGTTTCCCGAACTTGGCTTATTTGGATATATACTATCAAAAAATATACGGACAGCGTATTGGCTTGTAAAAACAATATTTTTTATATGAGAAAGCTCGTTTAAAATCTCCGTTTGGGCATGGGGTAGGGGATTGATTTTTAAAAAATCATATTCAATGGGTTCTAATCCTATATCACGTAAGGCTTTTTTATATAGCGTATCAATACGGCGGGTAAAGAGAATTTTTTTCATATAGCACCAAGTCTAAAACGATATACGGTAGAATAGGCGCGAAGGTAAATAAAATACCGATGCCACCGCTTTCAAGCGGTAGCATCGGGTGTATAAGCACAGATAATTAAAGACTATTCTTTAAAATTCTTTATTTATCTTTAAATATCTATAAAAATCATTTAAATACTGAGGGGGTATCAATATTGCAATTCAATCACATTATCCAAAGCATCAGCCTTCAAGCCATCAATATAGACAAACACACCTTCGGGTATTTGCTTAAATTTGACGACTTTTTTATTCTCAAATAATAAAGCGGCATTTATTTTTTCTTTGATATTTGGCAGAAAAATAAAAGGGCTTTTGGGCAAATTCATAATATGTAGATAGTGACGTTTCGCCTTTTGCGTAGCCACGCCCCATTCTTGTTGAGATATTGTGCTGCCCCGCGTTTCATAAATGGTAGGACCAAATTTT
>JAYVKQ010000891.1:0-2216 GCA_043768285.1 Saprospiraceae bacterium
TCTTGATGACGGACAAAAAATCGAAAAAAATAATACCAAGACGTTGCACTGCAACGTCTTGATGACGGACAAAAAATCGAAAAAAATAATACCAAGACGTTGCACTGCAACGTCTCTACACACAATATGGTAATTCTTTTTCCACGCATGGAGACGTTGCAGTGCAACGTCTCTACGAAATCCTCCGGTATATTCTACACTAAAAATCGCTGTTCATTTGAAAATATTGAGGGGGTATCGCAATGTCGTAATACGAACCTTATTGCCCTTGATTGCTTAATAACTCATGCGAATAATGGGTTAAAAAGCCTCGTTAGAGGTGTAATGTGGGTAAAACAGTACCCCTCAGTATTTCCAAGGGGCAGAGCCCTGCAATCGGTTTTATATTACAGGGCTACGCCCCTTACCCAGTTTTGTAGAGCATGAGTTACCAATATGACACCTCTAACGAGGCTTTTTAACTCATTATTCGTATAATTCCTATATTGAAAAGCATCTTACGCATCTTCAAATTCAAAATTTAACATAAACATAAGTTAATAACCCACGTAAAAACCAACAAAATCTCCAAAAAATTAGTATCTTTGCGCCGCAAAAAATAATATATTATTTTTAAACACGAATGACGCGCATTGTGTATCGAATAGCTCAAAATATGGTATATTTATTAGAGCAATTTGTATATATATTCGACCCATTTGTGTCTCGTTTCAATAAAAAAACAATATGATTTCGGTATCCAACGTAAGTGTGTATTATGGCGAGCGTGCCTTGTTTGATAGTGTCAATTTGGCGATTGGCGAGCGTGACCGCGTGGGTCTCACGGGGCGCAACGGGGCGGGTAAATCCACCTTTATGAAGATTATGGCGGGGCAGGTCAATCCCAACGGTGGCGGCAGCGTGATGCGTCCGAATGACACCACTATCGGTTATTTGCACCAAGATATGTCCACGCCCAAAGGCAAAACAGTGATGAACGAAGCCCTTACTGCCTTCGATGAGGTCAAAAAATTGGAAGAGGAGATTGAACGCCTGAATATCGAACTCACCGAGCGCACCGACTACGATAGCGATAGTTACATGGACTTAATCCATCAAGTGACTGAAGCCTCCGAGCATTTCCATATGTTGGGCGGCGACACGGCACAGGCGGATGCGGAGCGCGTACTGAGGGGTTTGGGTTTCAAAACGCCCGATATGCACCGCATGACGGATGAGTTTAGCGGTGGCTGGCAAATGCGGATTGAATTGGCAAAAATGCTCTTGAAACGCCCTACCTACTTGCTACTCGATGAGCCTACCAACCACTTGGATATTGAAAGTATTATATGGTTGGAAAGTTTTTTGGAAAGCTACCCGGGCGCAGTTGTGACCATTTCGCACGATAAGCGTTTTTTGGATAATGTCACCAAACGCACTGTCGAAATTGAACTCGGCAAAGTATATGACTACAAGGCAGGTTATACAAAATACTTGGATATGCGGGCAGAAAGACGCGGTTTGTTGAAAAATGCCTTTGATAATCAGCAAAAATTGATTTCTCAACGCGAGCGCACCATCAACCGCTTTATGGCAAAAGCCACCAAGACGAGTATGGCGCAATCTATGCAAAAACAGTTGGATAAAATAGAGCGCATCGAATTGGACGAAGAAGATGTATCTGCCATGAATATCAAATTCCCACCCGCCCCGCGCAGTGGTCAGGTGGTGGTTGAAGCAAAGGATTTGATTAAAAAATATGGTGACAATACGATTTTAGAAGAAATTGATTTGAAACTCGATAGAGGTGATAGAGTGAGTTTTGTCGGTCAGAATGGACAAGGCAAGACCACATTAGCGCGTATTTTGATAGGTGAATTGGCAAAAACAGAAGGCGATGTGCAATTAGGGCATAATGTTGCAGTTGGCTATTACGCTCAAAATCAAGCCGAAGCCCTCTACCCTACTATGACCCTTTTGGAAACCATGGAAATGCACTCGCCACCCGAAATGCGTACTCGATTAAGGGCAATTTTAGGTGCGTTTATGTTCGCAGGTGAAGACCATGATAAAAAAGTTAGCGTATTAAGCGGGGGTGAACGGGCGCGTCTTGCACTTGCCTGTTTGTTGTTAAAACCATTCAATTTACTCCTTCTCGATGAGCCTACCAACCACTTGGACATGGTATCAAAAGAGGTTTTGAAAGAAGCCCTCATGCAATATGATGGCACATTGAT
>JAYVKQ010000892.1:0-11007 GCA_043768285.1 Saprospiraceae bacterium
GTGTATAGTTGATAGTGTATAGTTGATAGAGTATAGTTGATAGTGTTCATACTATCAACTATACTCTATCAACTATACTCTATTCTTCGATGGATGATAATTCTCCAATTTGATTTTCAACTTCTTTAAAATCTTTTGGTTTTGGCAAATCAGTGAGCGATTTTAAGCCAAAATAGTCCATGAATTTTTCGGAAGTGCCATATAGTAACGGGCGACCTGGGGCATCACTTCTGCCTTGTATCTCGACCAATTCTTTTTCCAATAATTTTTGTAAAGCATAATCGCAACTCACGCCCCGTATTTGCTCCAATTCTGTTTTAGAAACGGGCTGTTTGTACGCCACAATGGAGAGCGTCTCCATTGCCGCTTGCGATAGGCGTTTTTTAGTTGTTAATCGCAAATAAGTGCCTACTGTATTGTGATAGGCGGGTTTTGTCAAAAAATGAAGACCACCCGCAATTTCGATTATCTCGAATGCGAAAATGGGGTTGGCGTATTTTTCCTTCAATTCGGCAATACCCCCCCGTATGTCTTCCTCCTCAAACGCTGTTTCAAAAGCAGCATCCAATACCGTTTTTATTTCCGTCAGCGAAACGGGATGTTCGGTCGTGAATATGAGGGCTTCTATGTGTTGCGCTAAAAATTCCATGGGGCAAAGGTAGGAAAAAACGGTTTATATATCTTTCAAAACATGTATTGAGTGTTATAAAAACATTTTTTTATCAAATATAAATGCACAATAAAAATATTAACAATTCTCAATAAAAATATTTGTTTTAAAAACTTTTAATAAAAAAATGATAAGTTTGTTTATTTTTGCAACTTAAAATACCAAGCTAACTTAACGAAGAGAAGTTTTAAACTTTGCTTCCCATTTCGTACATCGTACATTTAACATCGTACAGCATATCATGGTACAGCGATTACACATTAAAAATTACGCAATTATTGAAAGCCTTGACATTGATTTTGCCAAAGGCTTAACCATCATTACGGGCGAAACGGGCGCGGGTAAATCCATTTTGCTCGGTGCTTTGGGCATGATATTAGGCAACCGTGCCGATACAAAAGTGTTGTATAACAACGCCGAAAAATGCGTGATAGAGGGGCATTTTGATATATCTGCCTACGATTTGAAGTATTTTTTTGACGAAAATGAAATTGATTTTGACGAAAACGCCGTCGTCAGACGCGAATTGACCCCGCAGGGCAAAACGCGTTCATTCATCAACGATACGCCTGTCAATTTGACCCAATTGCGCGACTTTTCGTCAAAATTGGTGGATTTGCACCAGCAATTCGATACGCTCGATATTCACGATACCTCTTTTCAACTCCAAATGGTGGATGCCTTAGCCGATAACAAGCACCCCCTCAGTATTTATCGCGAAAAATTCAGAAAATACCAAACCGATAAGCGGCTTTTGGCTGACATGAAGGAAAAAAGTGAGCGTTCTACACGCGAAATTGAGTTCCTAAATTTTCAATTAGATGAATTTAATAAGGCAGAATTGATTGAAGGCGAGCAAGAAACGCTTGAAGCCGACCAACAAAAATTGCAAAATGCCGAAACCATTAAGCGCAATTTGAGCGCAGCCTATCGCGCCATTAATGAGGAAGAAAATGCCGTAGTAGGTCAGTTAAAAAGTATCGGACAGAGCATTGCGCAAGTCAAAAAATATGCCCCCTCAGTATCTAAGCTGCATGAGCGTTTCGATAGCGTAGTGTTTGAGTTAGAAGATATAGCGGGTGAATTGGAAGCCATTGCTGATGATACGGAGTTTAATCCAGAACGCATTTCAGATATTCAAATCCGCTTGGATGCTATCTATAAATTGCAGAAAAAGCACAATGTCAATTCAATAGACCTCCTTTTATCTATTCAGAATGATTTGCAAACCCAATTGGATGCCTTTGGCGATTTGTCAGAAGATATTGAAAAATTGGAAATATCTATCAGTGTGCAAGAAGTAGAGTTGAAAAAATTAGCGGGTGAGTTATCTGCCAATCGCAAATTCGTAACCCCTCAGTTTGAAAATAAAGTACACGCCATGTTGCACCAATTGAGTATGGAAAATGCAAAACTGCAAGTGCATATATCCGACCTCAATGATTTGACAATCAATGGCTTAGATAATGTAGAATTTTTGTTCGCTGCCAATAAAGGTTCGCGCATGATGCCCATAAAAGACGTAGCTTCGGGCGGTGAATTGAGCCGTTTGGCTTTGTGTACTAAGTCATTGGTGGCTGCCGCTATTCCGTTACCGACTTTAATATTTGATGAAATTGATGCGGGTGTATCGGGCGACGTTGCCTTAAAAATGGGTAATATTTTGCAGCAATTGGCGACACATCATCAAGTTGTGGTCATAACTCACTCCCCACAAGTGGCTTCAAAAGCGGATAGACATTATTTCGTTTATAAAAACCACCGAGAGGATAGAACTTTGACGAGCGTAAAAGCCTTATCAGATGACGAGCGGGTAAGAGCGATTGCGGTGATGTTGAGCCAAAACCCGCCGAGTGCGAGTGCTATGGAAAATGCGAAGGAGTTGATGAGTATGACGGTTTAAATATCCATTTGCATATAAAAGGAAAATACACTAATTTTGTCGAGTAACACGCAGCATAATTAATTCATTTTTAAAAGATAAGAAATATGTCTTTGGTTTTAGAAAAGAAAATCACCGTTAAGGAATTTCTCGACATGGATTTCGAGGAGGGTTTTCTATATGAACTTATAAACGGAATTATTGTGAAAAGAGCCTCCCCGTCTGCTGCACACCAACGTGTATCGCGTCATTTGTCCCGAATGATGGACAATTTTATTTATAACAACAAATTAGGTGATTTTTTCGCCGCGCCTTTGGATGTTTATCTGACTAATATAGATTTGGCACAGCCCGATTTAATATTTGTGTCAAAAGCAAATGCGGCGATAGTTAAAGGTTTTATTCAAGGCGTGCCTGATTTGATAGTCGAAATATTGTCACCCAGCATAGCAAAAAATGATAGAGGTGATAAAATGAAACTCTATCAGCGTTGTGGTGTTAGCGAATATTGGATAGTGGACCCGAAAAGCCAAAGCGTCGAGGTATATGTGTTGAAAGAGGGTTCATACGATTTAGTCTCTTATGCACAAGATGCAGGTTCTATCATATCACAAGTATTGACGGATTTTTCAATAGATATTCAATCTGTTTTTGAGTGAAATTTGAGATTTATGAAAAATAGGGAGGGGGTGCTTGTTTAACGAGTTCCCCCTTGCTATTTTTACTTTTTTAAAGAAAAGAACACGCATTTGTATTCTATTCATTCTAACAAAATTCTATTCATTCTGATATATGAACACCAGCGATTTTCAAGAAATATCCCCTACGTTGCCCCTTGACCCAGGCGTGTATAAGTTTATTGACCCTAAAGGGACGATATTGTATGTAGGTAAGGCGAAAAATTTGAAAAATCGTTTGTCAAGTTACTTCGGCGAGCGCAAAGATAGGCAGCTCAAAACCAAAGCCTTAGTACGATTAGCCCACCATATCGAATTTACGATAGTAGGCAGCGAACAAGATGCCTTATTGCTTGAGTGTCAATTGATTAAGCAACATCAACCGCGCTATAACGTGATGTTGAAAGATGGAAAAACGTACCCTTATATCTGCGTCAAAGCCGAGCGTTTTCCGCGCGTATTTGTGACCCGCCGCTTGATAAAAGATGGTTCTACCTATTTTGGACCTTATACCTCGGGGCAGCGCGTATATGCCTTGATGGATTTGATAAAACAGCTTTTTCCACTCCGTACTTGCACCTTTGCGCTTACGAAAGAGAATATTGAAAAAGGCAAAATAAAACTTTGTTTAGAATATCATATCAAAAACTGCATGGGCGCGTGCGCGGGTTTGGAAAGTGAAGAAGCGTATAACGAAAAGATAACCCAAATTCGGAATATGCTCAAAGGGCAATACGGTGCAGTAAAAGCCCATTTGAAAAAAGAAATGGCTACTTATGCCGAAAACTTAGAATTTGAAAAAGCGCAGCATACCAAGGAACAATTAACAGCCTTTGAAGATTATCAAGGAAAATCCACGATAGTGAGTTCTACTATATCAGATGTTGATGTTTTTGCTATTGCCACGGACGAAAAAATGGCATATATCAGCTACCTAAAAGTGGTAAATGGGGCGATTATTCATACCTATATTTTAGAGTTAGAGAAAAATATGGATGAAGATGAAGATGCAATGCTCGCCTTTGCCGTCCCGTATTTGCGCGACAAATTCAACAGCGACAATAAGGAAATTTTTGCGCCATTTGAGATGAAATTGGAAGACCCCTCAGTTATTTTCACCATTCCGAAGATAGGTGATAAGAAAAAACTCTTGGATTTGGCGCAAAAAAACGCTGAATTCCACGTCTTGCAAAAGCGCAAACAGGAGGCACTGCGGGCGCAAAAAGTAACATCAGCCGAGCGCATATTGACAACCTTGAAAGAAGATTTGCAGATGGACGTGCTGCCAATGCACATCGAATGCTTCGATAACTCCAATTTGCAAGGAACTGACCCCGTTTCCTCTTGCGTGGTTTTCAGAAATGCCAAACCTGCCAAGCGCGATTATCGCCATTTCAACGTAAAAACGGTGGAAGGACCTAATGATTTTGCCTCGATGGAAGAGGTTGTAATGCGCCGCTACAAACGGTTATTGGCGGAAAGTACGCCTTTGCCACAACTGATTATTATAGACGGTGGCAAGGGGCAACTATCAGCTGCCATGAAAAGTTTGAACGCTTTGGGTATCGCAGACAAAGTGACTGTAGTAGGTATAGCGAAACAATTGGAAGAAATATTTTTCCCAGATGACCCTTTGCCTTTATATATTGATAAAAAATCGGAAAGCCTCAAGCTGATACAACAATGCCGCAACGAGGCGCACCGTTTCGGTATCACATTCCACCGCAATCAAAGGTCGAAAAATTTTATACAAACCGAATTGACTGGTATAGAAGGCATAGGCGAAACAACTGCCGAAAAACTATTGACGCATTTTGGCTCGGTCATAAAAGTGAAAGAAGCGAGTGCAGAAGAATTAGAAGCCGTGATAGGTAAGGCAGCAACTAAAAAAGTAAAAACCTATTTTATAAAAGCAAATGCCCCATCAAATCCCGCTTAGTGCGTAGGTAAAAGTCATTTTCTTTTTTGCTGTCCACAAGTATCGGTATGCGCTCATGTACAGCTATGCCTCCTACCTCTAATGCCTTGACTTTCAAAGGGTTATTAGTTAAAAGATGAATATTTTGGATACCCAAATCTTTCAAAATAAAAATAGCATCTTCATAGCTACGAGCATCATCTTTGAAGCCCAAATGAATATTGGCTTCTGCGGTATTCAAACCTTTATCTTGAAGATTATAGGCTTTTATTTTATTAATTAAGCCAATGCCACGCCCTTCTTGTCGCAGATATATCACTAATCCACCTTCTTCATTGGCTTTTTCTAACGCTATATCCAATTGTTCGCCACAATCGCAACGGCGGGAGTGAAATACATCACCCGTCATACATTCCGAGTGGATACGCACCAAGATAGGTTGGTTTTTTAGTGAAAATTTTTCAGAAATGAGCACGATATGAGGCAACGGGTTGTCACTACGACGTGCATAAGCCAGAAGTTTGAAGTTTCCCCAGTCCGTAGGCAATTGCGTTTCCGCTTGTTTTTTTAAAGATGATGTACGCATTGAAGTAAACAGAAGCACCTCCTCAGTATTTTTGTGAAAAAAGGATATATCTAAAAACCGCAAAAATACAGAATTGTTGCTGTAATGGGTATAAAAAAATAACCCCGAAAATATCAAGGGATATTATCGGGGTTGCTTTGTGAGTGCTTTCTAACACGACGCTAATAGTAGTTTTAAAATAAGCGTCTTCCTTTCTGTGCGGTGGCTGACAAAGCACTGATAAATGCGCCTGCCGTAAAAGCCAAAGCAATAACGTAGAAGATTACCATAGCTGAAAAAGTTTTTGATTGTTTGTTAAGTGTTGTTTAAGCGTTATTTTTAAAAGCGTCCAATAATAGAGTGTAAATATAGATATTTGTTTTTATCAAAAAGCAAATATTTATATTATTTTAAAAAAATTTAGAATGGCTTGGTTTATGGTAATATGGTTTCGGCAGCGCACATTAAAAAAGCGATGACCCCAAAAGTGGTCACCGCCAAATTACACCCTCTATTATGAAAAATCAAACTAATGCTTACTAACCGAAAAATGGTTCATTTAGTTCTTCGCTTATAGAACCCTTTTCGTATATTTTTCCGATATTATCGTATCTCATGTTAATTTTATCTTTCAACTCCTTGCGGGCGAAGAAAATTCTACTTTTCACTGTACCCAAAGGCAATTGCAAATCGTCAGCTATTTCTTGATACTTAAAACCTTGATAATGCATTACGAAAGGCACTTGTATATTATCCTCTAACTCTACAATCATCTGATTTAATTCTTGCATCATTATTTCACTTTCAGCGCGATTAGGCGTAGATACTGTCATTGAGTTGATATAGAATTGATTGTCTGTACCGTCAATAATAGTATTTGATTTGATTTTTTTACGATAATTATTAATAAAAATGTTTTTCATTATCGTAAAAAGCCATGCTTTGAAATTGGTGCCATCGCGAAATTTATCGCGGTTTGTCAATGCCCTAAATGCGGTCTCTTGAAACAAATCCTTGGCATCTTCCATATTTTTTGTCAAGTTATATGCAAAAGACTGCAAGAGACTTGATAATTTATTTAAGCTGGTATTAAATTCTATTGCCGTCATAGTCATTAATTTAAAAATGATGTAAGGTGATTTCTTATGTAATTTTAATTTTGTTTAACGTTTTCTATTTTTTGATGACACAAAGGTAATAAACTGTTTAACAAAAAGCAATAGTACGTTAAACATTTTTTTTAAAAATATTTATTATTGAATTAGTACATTCATTGGAACATCAGTTAATTAATTGACAATCAATTATTTATAATTTATTTAGATTCAATCTAATTGATATTATTTTTCAAAATAAATTGAAAGTTTTGAAAGCTTATTACTCGACTTCCCCATTTAATAAATTTTTGCGATCAATTATGACAAAAAAAAGGTGAATAGTTTTGTACTATTCACCTTTTTTAAGGTGTCTAAAACGCAAGGAATAACTACTACCGCGTCAGTCTTTTTTGTAATTCCTCTAACGAAGCACCTTTGGTTTCGGGCATCATGAGCCATACATATACTAATTGGCATACCATCATGACGCAGAAAAAAGCAAATATAGGACCTCCCCCAAATTTAGTCGCCAATATTGGAAATACGTTGGTGATAATAGCGGCAAATACCCAATGCGTAAAACAACCCAATGACATACCCCAAGCGCGAACACTATTGGGAAATATTTCGGAAATAAAAACCCATATCACCGCACCCTGTCCAATGGCATGAGACGCAATAAACATAAAAATAAAGTACATCACACCACCAAAACTTTCATTGTAAAATGACCATGCCGTTAAACCCAACGAAACGATATAACCTATTGAGCCAATATACATCAGTGTTTTACGCCCTAAGCGGTCAATCAAGAGCATACCGACGACGGTAAAAAGAAGATTGACGATGCCAATACCTGCCGTAGATATTAAAGCACTCTCTTTGCCCAACCCTGTCATTTCAAATATACGGGGTGCAAAATAGATAATGGCATTGATACCAGATACTTGATTAAACAAAGCGAACAAAAAAGCTAAAACAATTGGGAAACTGTATTTTTTTGAAAAAAATGGTTCTTGTACGCCATTGTTATCATTTTCTGCTGAGGCTTTTATATCCGCAATGGCGGCATCTACTGAGGGTTCGGTGATGGCTAATATTTTTCGTGCGCCTTCTTCATCGCCTTTTTTCAAAAGTAACCAACGTGGGCTTTCGGGCGTGAAAACCATCATCAAAGAAAATAATAAGGAAGGAAAAGCAACAACGCCAAGCATCCAACGCCAATCGTTATCGCCCATACCTTGTAGCCAGTAATTCGATAAATAGGCAATCAGGATACCCAAAACGATATTCATCTGAAAAAAGATAACCAAGCGTCCGCGATACTGAGGGGGCGCAATTTCGGATATATATATAGGTGCAACCACTGATGATGCGCCAATACTCAACCCTCCAATAAAGCGAGCAAGCATAAAGGTGTTTACATCTTGCGCTACGGCAGCACCAATAGCAGAGACGAAAAACAAAATACCTATCCACAATAAGGTAGGTTTTCGACCATATTTATCGGCTGGCACACCGCCGAACATAGCGCCAAATACAGTCCCATACAAAGCCATTGCAATCGCCAAACCGTGTTGCCAATTATCGAGCTGCCAAAGGGCTTGTATTTTTTGCTCGGCACCTGATATAACTGCCGTATCTAAACCAAAAAGAAAGCCTCCCAGAGCAACGGTGATAGACCAAAAAAGAAGTTTGCTATTCATAATGTTGTTTTTTCGTTATAAAATCAATTTTTACTCGCACAAGATAGATATTCTAAGAAAAAAAACAAGGCATCGGGTATATTTTATCAAATAAACCTATATTTGCTTTTGATATAAAAGACCATTTGTTTTCATATAATCATGAAATACTATGAGCCGAGACACTGAAAATGCGTATCTGTACGTGCTGCCCTTGCAGGGAGATATGATTGATATGTTTGCGGTATTCAACCGCATATACCCACAAATCACGAAATGGGTAGAACTTTTTACCAATCAAGCAACTTGGGAAACGGATATTCACGCCGAGTACAACAACACGGAATTGCTCCGTCATTTCTATTTTTCTTCAAAAAACCATGTCAAAACCAATGGGCAACATACATTTGGTTTTGGTTTTCCGCTTGTGGTGGATAGAGATACTGAGGGGGTAATTACTGCGCCCCTTTTCGTGTGGTATCTCAATATGCGTCCGCACCCCAACCGCAAGGATAGTTGGTTAATTTCTTTTGACGACAATAATGTCATAGCTGTCAATGATTATTTGGTACATCACATCAGAGCAAAATATGATGTAGATATTAGGGACATATTGAATGATTATGTCCACAATCGCCCCTTTACAGCACATGGTTTTGATGCTTTTTGTAAAGAGTTGGCGCACACCATTGGTTTGACGAATACCAATATCAACGCGGGTATTCGGGAATGTCCGCATGGTAATAATTTGGAACAATTGGCTGATACAGGGGATATTGTATGGTCGGGTATTTTGGGTTTGTTCCCGCATAAAGAAGGTGGATTAAGCACAAGCTATGACATACAATCCATTGATTTGCAAAACTTTACGTGGACGGCAGAACACGCCCACGAGTTCGCCGTGCTGCCCGAAGATGCTTATCAGCGCGAAGCATTGCGGACTGTTTTACGCAATAAAATAACGGTAGTAGAAGGTGCGCACGGTACAGGCAAAACTCATTTGGCGGCTAATATTTTGCTCAATGCCCTCTCAAATGGGCAAAAAACGGCTGTGGTGGCAAACGATATTGGGAGTTTGATGCAAATACAGAACGCCCTCGTCAATCTCGGCTTAGGTAATTTGACTTTTTTATTAAAAGATTTATACCACGACAAAAAGCTCTTGCTCGATGTGTTGCGCAACGAGCAATATGGCAAAACGATTGAGTTTAAAGAAGAAGATTTTAAAATTGCACTCAAGCAAGCGCGACGACTATTAGCCAAATCCGATGATAGCCATGAGGCGTTGAGCAACCCAATATTTGGCGATAAACCATTTTCAGAAGTGGTAGGTCTATATCTTGCCAGCCAACGGGTAGAAGGACGCGAGTTATTGGATAATCATTTACCGCCAAATGATTTTGAGTTTTCACAAGATGAATATGAGCAATTAAAGGCTGCCATCAAAGATTGCGAAGTAGCGTACCGCAATGTTTATACCCTTAAACACCCACTTTCGCAGTTGCATCCCTCTATATTTGAAGCTGGGAAAAGCAACGAAGGGCGTAGTTTAGCAAATAAACATTTGACAGATAATATTGGCAAATGGAAAAACTTGCATCATCAATATATCGTCACTTATGACGCATATACCCAAAAATTGATGACCCATTACGAAGCCTATTACGAAGATTTGAGAGCACAATTACGCCTTATCAAAGAAGCCTATTCAGATTATCAATACCAATTTGGTGACGATTTTGAAAATAATGGGTTCTTTAAAATGGGCGGATTGCGGGCAGCGTCTTTGTTTTCCGATAGGTCAAAAAATGTTCTATCGGCTAAAGAAGGACTCACCAATCAATATGATACGCTTGAAAAAATTTATACTTCAAAAAGATATTTTGCCCATAGTTTTTTAAATATTGCAGATAGAAAAGACTTTAAAAAATTAAAACTCAATTTAGAAACTTTTGAATTATGCTTAAAAGGTTGGCGCAAATCGCTGTCCGCAACGGTGCAAGAGGAGTTGCAACGCTTGAATGCTAAAACTGCACAATATTTAGATAAGGCATTATCAAATGATATTAAAAAATTAGAAGAAGACCTCGAGGGCTTGGTAAAATTAGCCGACTATATCGGCGATCTGGAGTAATCGCCGATGAAGCTGTTGCCGCCGTTGCCGTCCCCTCGGCTGTTGTCATCGAAGGCACCCGAACCCCGTTCCCGGGTGTCGGCGCGGACACCGCTCGAGCTCGCCCGGAATGCGTGGCGACCGGAAGCCGGATTTTCTCCGCCGTCGCAGCCGTCGCCGCACGGCTCATGGGCCGACCGGCTGCGCGAGGTGCCCCGATCGCGGCTGGTCATCGGCGGGCTGACCCTCGCCATCGTCGGCGCGATAGTCGCCCTTTTCATCCTCGAATCGCGCTGGGGTTATTCGGGGCGCGTGGTGCCAGTAGTGATGATGAACAGCTGGACGGCCGACCGCAGCGCGACCGACATGGCCGCTGACGAAGCCGCCGCCGTGGCGAAAG
>JAYVKQ010000893.1:0-3993 GCA_043768285.1 Saprospiraceae bacterium
ACATCGCGCCCGGTGTCGAATAAATTCGCCACTACATAAGCAATCAAATATGCTCAAACTTAGAACCAATCAACCCTGCCCTCTGGGGGTTAGGGGGCAAAAGGCTACGTAGAAAGAACTTTTACACAATAATTACTGTTTTTTAGGTGGCTAAATGTAAAATATACGTCTAATATGTAATAGAACATGCACACATAACAACCGAATTTAAAATGAAAAGAGTTAAGCCATTAATCGTTATTTTATCTTTAATGCCCCTTCTATCTGTTGCGCAATCAACGGAATATGTAAAAGACAATAAGACAAAAACCGTTGCACCGTCTAATAACACTGTGCCACAACAACCAACTGTTGAAAAACCTTTACCCGTAGCACAACAAGCGACACCGCAAGTGTCAGCAAAATCGGTTGAAACAGCAGTGTCACAACCCGTTGAGGTAACATCGAAACCCGCTGTTATCGAAGTAGAGGAAGATGGCGTGCCGATTATGCGTTTTGAGAAGAAGAAAATTAATTTCGGCACATTGAAAATGGGTGCTGCACCAACTTATACCTACACGTTTACGAATATAGGTAGCGAACCCATCGAGATAGACCTCGTTTCGGCTTGCGATTGTACCGTCGTTGAATATACTCAAACATCTATCCCAGTAGGCGCACGGGGTTTTGTAAAAGCGACGTTTCATTCTGAACGCGCACCCGAATATATCAATAAAGAATTAGAAAAGGAGATTACCATTATTTTGAAAAACAAATACGCAGAAAATGGGTATCCGATGGTGGAAACACTTTATTTTAAAGCATTTTTGGAAGAATAATTATAAAAATCAAAAACAGCCCCCCGCCCTGCCAAGCATGAAAAACAAATCTTAGTTTTTTTATGTACATTTTAAAATTTATCTACCACTGATACCAGGGCATTTCAAATCACCGAAGTAGTACACCAACCCAAGACCTAAAAAAGTGTACATATCATTGTCTTTTTTATCACCGCGCTGGCGACCAAACTGACCCAATTTACGCCCTTCTTCATCTAAAACCGAAGGGTCGGATAGTTTGACAGCATTTTCACCGCGCGTTTTTTTCAAATCATTCATATTTGGATACACAGAACTCACATCATCGAGATAGTCTGAGAATAATTTGCGTGCACTTAATTCCAAATTTAAAGCCCATGTTTCGCTGATGGCAATTTTAAAACCCCCACCATATACCAAGCCCATTTGGGTCGTGTAATATTCTTCGCCTCTAAACTGCCCTTCTGTACCTAACGGACGGAGATTATACCACTTGCCATCTAATTGCGCTTTTGGGTTGAAGTTAAAAACGTTGAAACCCACAAATAGGTAAGGCGAAAACCACTGACTGCGGTCAAAATAATTATAGGGTAAAAAATTAAATTCAAATTGTGCTGCCGCATCTGCTAATGTGGATTTGAAATGCAGATTGCGTTTTCTTTCAAAAACGTTTTCAGAATTTTTATCATCCGCACTGATACTGCCATAGTTAAAAGAGAGCTTGGCACACAAGCGGTCATTAAAATTAAAACGGGAAACGATACCCGCCGCCGCACCTGGATATTTAACGCTGAAAGTCGTGTTCAAATCACCAACATAATTGGAAACACCGCCCCAACCGCCTATTTCCCAACCTTTTTGAGCCGATAGGAAATTGATTGCAAAAATCGTGATGAATGAGAATGAGAGTAGTTTTTTCACTGAAATGTGTTTTAGATACTTATTCATTGAATTATAAAAGCTTTGTTCCATGCGTTTGCGTTGTTTTTGCTATTCATTTAAAGCATCAATTGCCATATTGCAATAGATGTTCCAAAAATGGCGGCGCAAATTTAGTTTAAAACGTTTGAACGCGGTAGTTTCTTATCAAATAGGACACTTTTTTTTATTTATTTTTGTTTGTCAAGATAATATGATGTGGATTACGTACCCCCTCAGTATTTTGGGATTTTTTTCAACCATATTTGGAGAGTACTCGTATTAATTTAACGTGAGTTCGGAGATTGGTGAAAATACTGAAATGCCGTAGCTACGCTACTCCCTAATAGTGATAAGCGCAAATATCTACCGAAATGTCGTGGCTACGCCACTCTTAAACAAGAATTTATATACATAAATATGGCGTAGTTACAATATTTTTGAGCAAAGATTTTATGCACAAAAGCGGCGTAGCCACGACATTTCGGTAGATATTTGCGCTTACCACTATTACGGAGTAGCGTAGCTACAGCATTTCAGCATTTTCTCAATCTTTAAAACTACATTTTTCATTTAAAAAAAACCCGAAATAGTATAACTTTGCGCCATGAAATTATCGCTCTATAACTCACTTTCTGGACAAAAGGAAATTTTTGCACCCCTACACGAGGGGCGTATTGGTATGTATGTGTGCGGACCGACGGTCTATAACGATGTGCATTTGGGCAATTGCCGTACATTTGTCAGCTTCGATGTCATTTATCGCTATTTGACGTTTTTGGGCTATAAAGTGCGCTACGTGCGCAACATTACCGATGTTGGGCATCTCGAAGGCGACTCGGACGCAACGGACGCGGAAGATAAAATATCTAAAAAGGCACGGTTAGACCAACTCGAGCCTATGGAAGTAGCCCAAAAATACACGAATGGCTTCCACAATATGATGCAGGTGTTCAACGCCTTGCCACCTTCTATTGAGCCACGCGCTACGGGGCATATTCCCGAACAAATAGAAATGGTGCAGGACATTATCAATAGAGGATATGGCTATGCCCAAAATGGGTCGGTTTACTTCGATGTGCTAAAATTTGCGCAAGAAACGGGTCTATATGGTAAGTTGTCGGGTCGCATTATTGAAGACCTAATGACAGAAACCCGCGATTTGAAAAATCAGAGTGAAAAAAAACATCCCGCCGATTTTGCCATATGGATGAAAGCCTCACCAGAGCACTTGATGCACTGGAAAGCTCCGTGGTCAGTTGGTTTCCCAGGTTGGCACTTAGAATGTTCTGCGATGAGCCGTAAATATTTGGGTGAAAATTTTGATATACACGGTGGTGGCAACGATTTAAAATTTCCGCACCACGAAAATGAAATTGCTCAAAATGTGGGTGCTTGCAATCATGGTGGCGCAAAATATTGGCTACACGCTAATATGTTATTGTTGAATGGTAAAAAAATGTCGAAATCGGACGGTAATACCATATCGCCTACCGAATTGTTTACGGGAGATAGTGTGCATCTATCAAAAGGATATTCCCCAATGGCGGTGCGCTTTTTCTTTTTGCAAGCGCATTATCGCTCTACATTAGATATAACAGATGCAGGTTTAGAAGCGGCAGAAAAAGGGTACAAACGCTTTATGGAGGCGCATAAAGTTCTCAATTCACTCGAAATACTGAGGGGGGGCGGTTCAGTAACGGATTTAGATAAGGAAATAACCGACCTAATGGACGAAGCCCACGAGGATATGAACGATGACTTCAATACGCCCAAAGCCTTGTCGCGCCTATTTGAATTGGTATCCAAAATAAATGGATTCAAAGGCAATCAATTGAATATCAATGATATATCGGCAGACACACTGAGCCGTTTGAAAAAAACGTTCAATGTGTTTATTTTTACTATCTTTGGCTTGACGGATGAAACGACCAGCGACAATGGTCACGATACTCTCGATGGCGTGATGCAATTGGTCATTTCACTTCGCACCAATGCCCGCACCAATAAAGATTGGGCAACATCTGACCAAATCCGTGATGCCCTCAAAACTGCGGGTATTCAACTCAAAGACGGCAAGGAGGGGACGGCTTGGGTGAAAGAGTAATCAACATGAATGAGACAGATTTTCAGCTATTATTTAAAAAATTTTCTCTAAAAATCTGTCTTATTTCTGTTTCTAAGTAGGTAGATGTAAATAATCGACAATTTTATTTTTCATAGTACACTGATAATGAATATATTACAAGTCGTACATCGTACATCTATTATCGTACAT
>JAYVKQ010000894.1:0-3715 GCA_043768285.1 Saprospiraceae bacterium
GATAATAGGGCTTCACATATGTGGATTTACTTCACCTTGACCTAAATCAAAGAAAAATTGTTCACTTTGGGGAATGACAAATGAAACTTCCCAAAAAAATCAAAAATCAATCAAATTCAGTTTACTAAACCCTTGTCTGAACCTTAGTGGATTTCTGAACAAAATCCTTTGAACATGAATAAATCTACACCCAAAACACCCCTGCCGCCAACTTATATATCTTCCCTTCATACGGCAAACTCAATGATACTGTGAGGTAAATAGCCTTAGCATTGTGCAAAATGGTATTGTCTTGTAGATGTTTTTCTACAAATTCAATATCAGTAAGCGGGAGGTTATATTGCACATCATTATAGGTGAATATCAGTCTCTCTTGAGGGCGTTTACCCGCTTCTTCGCGCCAACCCAATTGTACATTTGTCACGCGAATAAATTGTAAGGAACGCTCTGAATTGCCGACTTTACCCAAATGAATGGCATTTTGATAGCACCCAAACAGGGGCAATCTATCAAATGTGCGCAACATATTTAATCTATCTTGGTGCAATTCTAAATGCTCTATAACCTTGACCGTATTATGCACAAACGGCACATTTTCCATTTGATAATGCCTAAATCCATTATGATCTTTGGCTTCCATTTCTACCAAATCGCCTAATCGGATATGGCGTACCCAATCGTTGTTGAGTTCGCCATACTCATTATCAGATACTGGACGTATCCATTTAGGATTGTTTTCTGCATTGCGCACGATACGCAGACGCTTATCGTCGCCATATTGCAGTTCAATACCTGCAATACAACGTCCACTGTATTTGCGGCTGTTGGCAAGACATACGAATAACTTTCTCATCGCTGGGGGGCGGTTAGTTATGATTAAAAAATAGCAAGATGAAATCTGTGGTCTATTAAGTCAAATGCACGACATCAATACCCCCAAAACGTTGTTGTAAAAACTCGGCTAATAGGCGGCGATGGCATTTTTCGGGCGTATGTTCACTACATAAAAGGCAATTCTGGTGCAGTTCTTCGATGTTGATTTTGTTGGCAATTTTACGGCGGTCAAGTAAGTTGAGGTATTCGTTTTCGTAGGCAGTCCAAGTTATTTTTTTGTTGCGATAGTCAGCGAGTAAGTCTTTGGTCGGTGCAAAATCAATATTGTGCGTGTAGTCGGCATGGGCAATGGTTTTTGTAAAAAAGGCTAAATCAGTAGCTTTGGCATAACCCGCTAATTGCGAAACATTGTTGATGCGGGTATCCACAAGGCGTTGAACCTTACTGTTTTGCAATAAAGTAAAAAATTGTTCGGCAGATTTGCCAGTGAAGCCAATGGTGTAGAGTTTTATCATTGCTGTTTAACTTTTTAACGGTGGCACGGCTCTGTTTGGGTTTACGTTTACCCGTGCCACCGTTTTAATATTATTCGCCATCAATATCCTCCTTGTCGGGCGACCATCCAATTTGTTTATTCCGTAAGCGATATGCCGTTTTGAGTTGCATATCGAGCGTAATATCGGGTTCAAAAATGGTAGGCTGCGGTAGTTTTTTCATAAATTTCTTCATTAAGTCGGCTTCCAGTTCGGTGTTCGTGATAGTCGTTTTGTCTTTTAAAATATGGGTAATTGAGAAACCAAAATCTTTCAATCCTGCCGTAATCATTACAAAGCGGTGGCAATCCAAAGGGTCAGCTTCTGAACACATCAATGCCATATCGAACCCTTTTTTCACGCCTTCTTCTAAACGTTTTACGCCTTCTTGAAAGGCTTCGGTTGTTCTAAATTTTTCAAAATCCACCTTGTTATTGTCACCAAATACTGAGGGGTCGGTCTGTCGTGCGCCAAATTCTTTATCGAAATGTAAATAACGTATCCCTTTGTTTTTCAAGTAGTTAAGTAATGACGTTTTGTTGAATTGCGGATTGTATTTACTGGCTGCCACGCTGCGCACGTCTATGACACAGTTGATATGGTGGCTTTGCAGGAGTTCGACAAAATAATCCATTGTATGCGTTGAATGACCAACGGTGTATATTTTCTTCTCTTTCATCAATTTGATTTCAATAACATGACAAAAGTAAAAAGGGGTTTTTATATGGCAAAATATTTTTGTATTTATTTTTTATTTATAAAAACATTTTATTTTATAAAATATATTATTGTTCTATTTTAGAAATACATTTTTACAACCCCCCACAACAAAGCCGACAATTTAAAAGCAACATATATAATGCCTACCAATATGAGCAAAAACACCAATACAATAAAACCCAAACCCCATTTCGCACTCGGTGGATTTGGGTTTTCAGCATAATATTGCTTCAAAAGGGCGACATTGCGCCGATTGGCTTTGAATTTCAAGTCAAATAAATCGCCTAAAATCGGTATCGAACCCACTGTGGCATCGAGGGTAATATTGCCCATCATACGCATCAGCGTACCAAAACCTATGCCGCGACGCATGACTGCAAACAGCAATATCGAGGATATGCCAAAACTCAACCAATCACCCACAGTGGGAATTAAACCGATTAAAAAATCAACGCCAAATTTGATGTTTGTAAACGGTATTGTGAATTTATTGTCCAACAGATTCGCGATATTTTCGATGAATACAAATTCATCTACGCGCTTTTGGTTGGCAACCTGTTCTTGACTTTTCATAAAAAAATAATAAAATTTGTTAGAAATACGCTATTTTAAAGAATAATTGTGCAAATATGAAATTGAAAGTTTACATTTGCAATATTAAATGTATTGATTAATATCAAATAATAAATGATGACTACTAACCTTTTATGAAATAACATAATTCGTTATTTATCGTTTTGCGAATATCATTTATTGCACTATCAACAAACTGTTCAGCCTACGACTTCAAATGTTATCAGAAAACGACATATCACCCAACCAAGACGTTGAGCAACTCGCTCAAACACTTGGCATATCCAGATCACTCATTCGCTTTTGGGAGGAAGAGTTTGCGCTCTCTGAACGCGCCAACGGCACAATATCGCCCCGCGAAGTTGCCGAAATCCGCCTTATTCACAATTTGATTTTAGAAAAAGAATTGACTTTAGAAGATGCCAAAGCCGAATATTCGGAAAAGCACGCCAAGATAGCCCAAAAGTTTGATATGATTGAAAGGCTACAGCGTGTAAAAGAAGGCTTGGTAGCTTTGAGGGAACAATTATAGCACTTACATTTCGCTTGTTACACCTTTTGATATTCGGTTTTTTTCAATCAATTTAGCCATAGCTTGTTCATCATTTATGATGCCTTGCCAATAGAGTTGTACGGAATAGTTAGCAAAATAGGCTTTCAAAACGGGTGCTTCATCTGGCAAATAAGGTAAGATGATAACAGATTTTTGCTTAGCATTTTCTAAACGATATTGCTTGGTATATTGCTTACTCAATGGTTTTGCAATATCTACAACGTTAATTTGGAAGCCTAAATCCTTTAAGATTGGCAACCACTCGCCATATGTTGGCTGAATTTCTCTATATATGCTGAATGTGCGCATTAGTCAAATTGATTTTTAAGGTGACGCAATTTTATCACTTCTTCTTTTTCCCAAACGTTTGAAACAGGAATTTTAATACGTACAAATTTACGTATTTTTTGGGAAGTTTCATTTTCCGATTAACAAAAGGGAACCTCTAAGAGTGTAAAAAGTCGTATAGTTGTAAAAATACCACTTCTATGCAACTACAGAC
>JAYVKQ010000895.1:0-2332 GCA_043768285.1 Saprospiraceae bacterium
CAAAGCATATTTTATGTTGTTTTATCCGTGCCATCCCGAGTTTTCGGGATGGCACAGGTCTTTACACTTTACCGATTAATATATTTTGCTCTTTATAAAACGTTTTGCCGTTGGCTTGCCAATCCACCTGTACTTTCCACAAGCCATCTTTTAGGATGGATGTAGGGATAATCATTTCATTTTTTTCATTCACCTGAATATCCAAGGTTTTATCAATTCCCGTTTTTGAAGGGCGGAAAAACGTGATTTTGCCCGTTGGTTGCGGGGTTTCAGCGGGAAACTTTAATGATAAATCTACCCTCGCCGAGTTCTCGGGATTAGAAACCTTAGTAATCAAGTCAATTTTTAAATCGGTGGATAGATTTTTTTCATTTTGTAGTTTATTAAAATGGCTTTGATAATTGATATCATCGTCGAAATATTCTTTTTTTACTAAATTAACATCATGTTGTGTCGATTTAATGACTAAACCGACCATCGCTAGTGCGAAAATGATATAAGTGGCAGCAATGCCTGTACCCCAGTTGAATTTCATTGTTCGGAATTTTTAGAATTAGAAATCAATGTTTTTCCTTTTTCTCTTCGTGTTCACTTTTTTCTTTCTTTTCCTCATGGTGTTCTTCATCGTCATCACCCATTGGTCCCACAAAAGATGTTTTTACCCTATCTTTTAATTGTCCATTGGAGTAAACATCTATGTAAAGCACCGTTTTCATACCATCCAATTTGGATTTTTCCATGATAATAAAAAATGCTCCTTCGTCCATTTTACCCGTCTCCCGAGCACTCGGGACTGAGGGGGGGGCTGAACCCACAAATTTTATAGTTGCTGCGTCATCTTTTATTTTCAATTCCAGCGGCATTTCTTTCTGCGTTTTATTGATAATCTGATAGGTATAAAGGTTACTAATGTGTTGATTATCAACCTCTTGGTACATCTGTCCTGGGCTGCGGAGTATGGTTGCTTCCACATCGGTACGTGACGAAATCAAAGCAATATCCACCATCAATAGAATGGATAAAACAACTGAATAGGCTTTAACACGCGTAGAAAAAAGATTGCGCTCGCCCTTTTTAATACCATTCAAAGAATCATAGCGAATGAGTCCACGTGGTTTACCAACTTTAACCATCACCTCATCACAAGCATCAATACAGGCGGTGCAATTGGTGCATTCAAGCTGCGTGCCGTTGCGAATATCAATACCCGTGGGGCATACTTGGATACATAATTTACAATCTACGCAGTCACCCTGCTTGGATACAGCCGCTTGAATTTGCTCCAATGGATTTACTTTTCTGAGTTTTCCCCGTGGTTCTCCCCGCACATCGTCGTACGCCACTACAATGGTATCAGCAACCAACAAAACACTTTGCAAACGACCATAAGGGCAAATAGTGGTGCAAACCTGTTCGCGAAATCGTGCAAATACGCCGTAAAAAATGAGTGAAAACAGCACCATGATCCCAAAACCTACTATGTGCTGTGAAAAAGGCTCCTTAATTATTTTCAATACACTATCCATGCCGATGATATAGGCTAAAAAATAATTGGAAACGATGACAGCTATGATAAAAAATAGGGTGTGTTTCAGCAGTTTTTTTCTGAATTTGGAGGGAGACCAGTCCGCCTTATCCAGCTTGCGTTGTTCATTGGCGTCGCCTTCAATCCAATATTCAATTTTACGAAAAAACATTTCCATGAATATCGTTTGAGGGCATACCCACCCGCAAAATAAACGCCCATAAATTACTGTAAAAAGAACTATAAAAACGAGAAAAGTCAGCATAGCCAATACAAACAGATAAAAATCCTGCGGCATAAACAGCAAGCCGAAAATGATGAATTTCCTTTCAAGGATATTGAACAACAAAATCGGCTCGCCATTTACTTTTATAAAGGGTATAATGAGAAAAACCAATAAAAATACGACACTAACCACCGTGCGGGCATTGTAAAAGCGCCCTTTTGGCTTTTTGGGATATAGCCAAATCCGTTTCCCTTCACTGTCAATGGTGGAAACATGGTCGCGGAAAGATTCAGTATCTTGATATATTTCTTCGTACATGATTTTTGAAATTTATTTCCCTCAATATTCAACAGTTTCATAGGGCTTCACCCTATGCTGATAGATTGCGCCCCTTCGGGGCTTTTAGCAAGTATTTGACCTAAATCCCTGCTTTCACCGTCGTTTTAGTAGTGTCTGTACCGCCACTTTCTGGAGTGTAAATCACGCCTTGTGGTGCTTTCGGATTCGGCGGATTGGTACCCTTTAATGTTAAAATATAGCTGGCTACATTTTGCATATCCACGGCGCGCAATTGTTCTTTC
>JAYVKQ010000896.1:0-6586 GCA_043768285.1 Saprospiraceae bacterium
CTGTACCAATCTGTACCAATCTGTACCAATCTGTACCAATCTGTACCAATCTGTACCAATCTGTACCAATCTGTACTAATCTGTACTAATCTGTACCAATCTGTACCAATCTGTGAATACTGGTTTATAGATACTTAACCCTATATTTGCCATTCTAACATTTTTAGTATGACATTTTCAGAAAAAATAAAAGCCTATAATAGGTCATTGTCGCTGACATTGCCACTTCCAGAGGGCATTCAATCCATGAATCCATATCAATATCCCTCAGTATTGGCGGTCACGGACGTGTTTTATGATACCTATTACATGGATAATAAATCCCGTCGTTTGATTATGGGCATCAACCCAGGGCGATTTGGTGCGGGGGTGACGGGTATTCCGTTCACGGATAGCGTCCGTTTGCGCGACGATTGCCACATTCACATGAAAGGCATACCCGAAACCAAAGAATTATCCTCCGTTTTTGTCTATAAAATGATTGAGCGATACGGTGGTGCGAAGGCTTTTTATGGCGATTTTTATATCAATTCGGTATGCCCATTGGGTTTTATAAAAATGAACGAGAAGGGTAGGGGAGTGAACTACAATTATTATGACAGTGCCGAACTTACCGCCATATTACACGATTATATCATACAAAATATCAAAACGCTCTTGGCAATGGGTTTTGAAAACGATAGATGTTATTGTCTCGGTACGGGACAAAACGCGCAATTTCTACAAAAAATCAATGCACAAAACGGTTTTTTTAAAGAAATAATTGCTTTAGAGCATCCGCGTTTTATCATGCAATACAAATCTAAATTGGTTGATTATTATACCAATGAATATGTCAAAAAGCTGAGATAGGGCAGGAGTAAGATGATTCCGAAAGAGTGTTTTTCAAATTATGACTCAATCAGCAACTTATTTCAATAGTGTCACTGTTGTGTTAAAAGACCCTATCCCCTAATTAACTACTTGTTTTTAACCGCTACAAAATTATTCCTCAAAAAATAAGGTGCATAATATGCGGGTATATTGCTTAAAGGCAAGACCTCTTCCTTAATTTTTATACCCAGTTTTTTAATCATAAATGCCCTACGCGCTACTATGCGCTGCCATGATGCGGGATAGCGGTCAGACCATGCTTTTTGTAAGGCAGCATCGGCTAACACGACCCCATCTTCCATATTCGCACAGACAAACGCTCTTTTGCTGACGGGTATAATATCCATTTGCAAAGCCATATTGGAATACAGTTTTGTAAGAGATTTAGGATAAAAAGGGGAATTAACCCACTCATCAAGGTGGATAGTATGCCCTGTATTGACAGCAAAATCGAAAAGCGTTTTATCACGCACGGCTTCTACTTTTTTACAGACATCGGCAGCTTTTACGCCAATACCTATGTTTTCGTACCATGTTACCACCGTTTCAAAATAATTGCGCCAAAATTTTTCAAATACGGATTGGGTCTCTTCTGGCAAATCTTCTTTGCTATGGGCGATAAAACCTGCCCGACACGTCAAAGCCCCTTGAACGCCAAAAGCGGAGGTAAAAGCATCACCCAATTCAACCTGTCGTGCTGAGGGGCTACTCATGCCATTTTTCGCTTTTTCGCCTGTAGAAACCATTGGATGACAGTTGTAGGTCAAGCCATCGCTTTGATAATGGGCGGCTAATTCGTACTCCCGCACACCTACTTTTACATTTTTAACAACACTTTTAATACCCTCTGAGGAGCGACACGAAGCCCATTCAAAACGCACCAATTCTTCTAAGCAATTATGGTGGCGCAAACCCGTTTCATTATCCATAAAAATGCCGTTGGCATTGCTGATGCTGCCCGTTTTGCCAGTGATGCGTTTCAGATTATCTACCAAATAGGCGGGCATTTCTAACGCTTTTTTATTCTTAGCATCTACAGTTTTATAATAAGCACAACCAATAGAACTGCCTTTTTGGATGCCAAATTCGGTCAAAATAGCTGTTAAAGCCCTTGATTTTGACCTGTCTTGCCCCATCAGACTAAACGGTTGATAGAGTTCATACTCAATAGGAATAGGCACAACACCCGTGTAGCCCATATCCTCATTGCCCAACAGCATTTTGCGCTTGCCTTGCATATCCAATAGCAATAGTGCTTCCTCAAAACGCGGGTCGAGATTGGTCAAAAACTGCATATTTGCATTGTGTTCTCTATCGGCAAAGACCAATAGGAAATCATAACCCGATGCCTTCATTTGGGCAATTGTTGCCTCAAAACGTTGCTCAAATACTGAGGGGGGTATGTCTGGCAGTTCAGCGCATTTGCCGAATTCTGGTAGCTCGATTTCTTGGAGGGAGATTTTTAGTTTGGTCATTAATAAGTAGATTATATGTGTATAAAGCGATTTAACGTTCTCCAATATTTATCACGATAAATATCGTAGGTAATATCTAATGTGGTTTTATATTTTTCTATCAATTCGGCAGTTGTTTTTGATGCTTTTTTAAACTCTTTACAGGCAAAATAGAGATGCCGTTTATTCTCACCTGTTTGTCGTCCAATATTGAGATACCCCTCAGTATTTTTAAGCACCGCAACGAGTTCATCCTCAAAATCATCCATAGTTTTGTAGTTGATTTCATCGGGCATCCCATTATTCCCTTCATATGTAAACTCTATAACCATCATCCAAGGATGTGAGGGCTTGGCTTCCCAATCAAGAAGACTACTATTCATAATCGCAAAAATAGGATTTCCTTGTTTAGATTTGGCTTCATAACTACTAAAGGTATCCTTTTCATCGCTCTTGCGTGAACCTTTGTATTTTTCGATAAATTCTTTCTCACGCCAAATAAGATATTCTTCCAGTTTTTTGATTGAAATTAGTTCATTATCAATACTTTCTTTGCCTTTTACGGTTACACTATCTATAATAATGGCAGCATTGTATTCACCTAAAATAGTATCTAAAAATATAAATGACCCATTTGTGATAGTTCTTTCATCTTGTTCATTATAGTCTTTATGCACTAATGATATATCTATTTCGTCTGGGTAATCAGGGTCAATATATGCAATAAAACTAAGTGTATCTTCACTAAATTCATAGCCAGCCATATGGGTTGTCAAATTTACACCATCTTTTGGCTTTAAATTGGTGAACTTCCAATTAGGCAATTTCGGGGCTGCATCTATTATTTCATCTACAAACACAAAGTTCTTAATATCTCCTTCGGCAGTAATGACCAAATCAGCTGTGTTATCATCAAACATGCCTACTTGACAATAAAACTGCTTGTTGACAGCTTGAAGCCGCTCCATTAAGGGGTCAAGAACCTTTTCATCAATGTTTTCACCTCTTTTGATACCTTTATACAGTAGTTTCTCATTTTTACTAAACCAATCCCAAAACCCTGCATAGGTTGGAATAGGTTCTTCTTTCTTTGTTTTGAATAAATTAATAAAAAAACTCATGCTTGATAAGGTTTTAAAGTTATAACTATCTTTTTGATATTAACGTCAATCGTGGGTATTTGATATAATAAAAATACTTCATTACATATAATCCTCCCTAAATATCTTACCCAAATACCTAATCATATCTTTTGCATTGTCTATATCAAAGCACATGGGAGGTTTAATCTTAATCACATTGTTCTGTGGTCCATCAACGCTGATGAGGATGCCGTGGTCTTTCATGCGATTGGCTAAATATGCCGTTTTATCAGTAGCGGGAACTTTGCCTTTTTCGACCAATTCAAAACCCAAAAACAATCCTTCACCGCGCACATCACCGATTAGGGGAAAGTCTTTTTGCAGTTTGCGAAGTTCGGATTTGAGATATTCGCCTACGGTGTAAGCGTTCTCCTGCAATTTTTCTGCTTTTATCACCTTTAATACGGAGATACCAATGGCTGCCGACACAGGATTGCCGCCAAAAGTGTTGAAATATTCCATACCATTCGCAAAGGCTATGGCTACCGCTTCGGTACACGCTACGGCTGCCAGAGGATGTCCATTGCCAATCGGTTTGCCCATCGTGACTATATCGGGCACAACGCCTTGTAGCTCAAAGCCCCAAAAATGCTTGCCAACCCTGCCAAAACCGACCTGTACTTCATCGGCAATGCACACGCCGCCCGCTTTGCGCACATAGTCATAAGCCAATTTTAGATAATTATCGGGTAAGTCAATTTGCCCACCACAACTGACGATGCTTTCGGCTAAAAATGCTGCCACATCGCGCCCCTTTTTCTGAATATCTGAGATAGCCTCTTGAACGTGGGCAGCATATAGAGCACCCGTCTCGCTTTTATCCCCTTGATATTTACCCCTAAAACTATCGGGTAGGGGGACAATATGGGTGTGTTCGGGCTTGCCTTTGCCGCCTTTACCATCAAATTTGTAAGAACTGACCGCTATGCAGCCTGTCGTATTGCCATGATAGCCAATTTCTAAAGCAATTATATCCTTTTGATGGGTAACGGCTTGTGCCATGCGCAAGGCTAACTCATTGGCTTCACTACCCGAATTGACGAAGTGAATGACCGACAATTCGGGGGGTAGGGTAGTGCATAATTCCTTTGCAAAATCAAGGATATTGTCGTGTAAATAGCGGGTATTGGTATTCAAAACCGCCATTTGTTGCTGTCCTGCCTTCACGACTTCGGGGTGTTCGTGCCCTACGTGAGCGACATTATTGACGGTATCTAAATAACGTCTGCCCAAATCATCGAGTAGGTATTGCCGATACCCCCTCAGTATTTTGAGTGGTTTTTTATAAGAAATACTCAAACTTTTGCCCAAGTGTTTTTTTCTAAAAACTAATAGTTCTTCATGTGTTTTGCTTAGTTCGGTTATTAAATGAGCGTTTTTAAACAACAAATTAGGATCGGGACATATGGAAGACCATACATTTAGGGTACTCGGTAAACCTACGCCGGGGAAATCATTATCGTAGCCCAATAAATCGAGCATGATTTGAAAATGCAGGTGCGGTGTCCAATAGCCATTTTCCGATATATTGCCCAATGTGGCTATTCGTTTGCCTTTTTTAATCTTCTTACCAATGGACACGCCTTCAAGGCTTTTTTTACTTAAATGACCGTATAAAGTGTAGAATATCAAGGGTTTTGATGCTGATTTACTTCCCTCATCAGCGATTCCGCATATGTCCAAAAAAGGCATTCGTGCATTGGTTTTCATATCCGAAGGGCTATTGAAATCGCCCCCTATTGATGGGTTTTTGTGGTCAATATCAATAGCGGGCGATTTCAATCGCCCTTCCGATGCCACCACAATGTCCATATGCAGAATTGCTACCCCCTCAGTATTTTTAATAGTATGTTTCAAAATAATCACCCCACCATAGTCTTGCACTGCCCCATTATACGCGCAACCAACCACCTCACCATCCAAAAGAGCATGAACGGCTGTCTCTTCTTTCCCCCAAAAATCTACGCCCAAGTGGATAGTTCTATATTCATAACCACTATTCCCTTCCGTTTCAAAGGCTTTAGTAGCGTAAAATGGTCGGGGTTCTAAATAGCCGCCAGCTATGATTGCGTCGGGATGTTCGGCTTGATATTGATTGATTTTTGCCGTTGTGGTGTGGATATTCATATACTCGCCATAATTGCCTAATAGCAAACTGCCTACACTTAAATCTATGGGTTGCACGGCAGAAAAAGGACGGGTAGGAAATAAATCATTTAAACTAAAAGGCTGCGCTTTTGCCCAATCCTCAAAGGCGTTTTGCTGTGGATGGGGTGTATAGCCACAGGCAGCACGGAAAGAATAGTGCGCGTAGGGTGGGGGTATATTTTTCCATTTAAACAGCAATTCCCAAGCAGGTTTTTCACTGATTAAAAGGTATTCGTTGTCGGGTTCTTTGATTTTATTGATACCCGATTTGGTCAGGCTAATCACCAAACGCATGGCGACTAAAGTGTAAAGTAGTGCCAATTCCTCGGCTTGCAAGGGATATTTTTGATGATAACCCGCCACCAAAGGCAAGGCTGCCGCCAAAGGGTCGGGATGTTCCATAATAGCATATGCCAAAGTGACGGCTATATCGTTGATGGTTTGCGAATATATAGCATCGCCATAATCAATGACCGCCAATACTGAGGGGGTCGCCAAATCTCCACTCACCACGATATTATTATCATTCGCATCGTTATGGATGACCGATTTGCGCAGTGCGTGATATTGTTTTTTAAAACCCTCAAACTGGGTCGTAAAATAAGTCAAACACGCTTTTTGTTCGGTATTGAATAGGTGTAAATGGTCATATGTCCATTGGGCTTGGGCTATATCCCATTCAAACGCCCTCTGAGCAAAAGAATGTTTAAAGTCCGCTAAAACATGGGTGATTTCTCCGCATTTTTCACCCAAACTATACCGTAAATCATCCAGTTGCGGATTAACGGACGACCACAGTCTGCCCGCTACCCACGCCAATAACCGCACTTTTCGGGCTTGCTTATGGCTATCTATATAGACAGTATCCGTGGTGCCGTGTAGGGTTTTGATTATCTTAGGAAAAGGGAAATCTGGCTTTTTAGCATCTATATGCAGCAATAGCTTTTGCTGGAAATCAAAATATGCTTC
>JAYVKQ010000897.1:0-25162 GCA_043768285.1 Saprospiraceae bacterium
TGATTGGGTCAAATGCACTAATAACAATCCCTGCAATAGGAATATCAAAGATTAAAGGAGACATATTAGCGAATCTTTTAAAAACCCCAACAACAGTAAATGTAAAACTACAATTGCCCTCAGATTTCACTCCGTTTGTAGCATCCGATGGTGATTTTGACAATACAATAGTGGCTCATGAATATGGTCATGGTATATCTACCCGCTTAACAGGAGGGAAAAACAACTCTGGGTGTGTATCATCAGGTGAGGCAGGTGCAGCGGGTGAAGCATGGAGCGATTTTTTAGCTTTAGCTGTGACTGTCAAAGCAGGTGACAACAGCACAACGCGCCGAGGTATGGGTACTTATGTATCTCGTGAACCCAATAGCGGTGTTGGTATCCGTCGCTTTCCATATTCCACCGACTTGGCGGTAACGCCTATCACCTATGACGAATTGATACTTGCAGAAGGCTTCGGACCCGATATTGCCGAATATTTTGCAGCAGAGGTTTTAGCCAATACGCTTTGGGATTTGTATTGGGCATTTGTGAAAACCTATGGATGGGATGCCAATATCATGAACGTGAATAGTGGTAATGGCAAAGCTATCAAACTGGTGATAGAAGGTATGAAATTACAACCTTGTACGCCAGGGTTTTTAGATATCCGGAATGCAATATTGGCAGCTGATAAAGTTGTCAATATTGGGGCTAATCAATGTATGATATGGGATGTTTTTGCGCGTAGAGGTATGGGTTTGAACGCCACACAAGGCAAATCTGACTCGCGGGTAGATAATAATGAAGGTTTTGACGGTTTGCCAAATTGTGTTAAACAACTTAAAATTACTAAAAAAGCAACTGAACTTATCAAAGCGGGCGATGTCATCACTTACACTTTGACCGTAACCAATCATAAAGGCATTGCTGTCAATGGCGTTGTGGTGACAGACGAATTGCCCACAGGTACAATCTACGTATCAGGTTCTGCAAGCCGCGCTGCGACGGTAGCAAATAATGTTTTGACTTGGAATATTGGCGATATGAAGGCTGACTCTACAGTTAGCATGACCTATCGCGTCACGAGTAGCACAGCCAACAAATCCATCGCTCAATTTATTGATGATATGGAAGGGGGCGAAGGCAAATGGGATGTTGAACAATTAAAAGAGAGCGATGTCTTTTGGGAAATATTGGATCTATACAGTCGCAGTGGTAAAAAATCTTTTTCTATTGGGTATCCAAATCAAAAAGCAGCAGATCAAATATTAACTGTCAAAAATGGTATCACTGTAGCGGGTAAACAACCCGTGTTGCGTTTTTTTCATCGTTATCAAATCCAACCTGCCTATGATGGCGGTATCGTTCAAGTAACTGCAAATAATGGCGTTTCTTGGGAAGATTTGGGTGAAAAAACCTTCCGCTTGCCGTATAGAGGTAAAAACAATTATACACTTTTCAGCATACCCAATCAGCAAAGTTTTTGGGGTAAACAAGATACTTTTTTGGGTACTTATATAGATTTGAAAGATTATATTGGTAAAAACATCAAGTTCCGTTTCCGTTTTGCTAACGATAGTTTGGTTTCTGAACTGGGTTGGTTCGTGGATGATGTAGCAGTTATGGATGCGTACAATTATACCTCGCGCGCCCGTGTGACATCAACGCAAAAAGATACAGCTTTTGCAGAACCCGCAGGGCGTGGTACTATCGTAGATGCCTCACTTTCGACACCGACTAAGGAAGTAAACAACGACCTAAAAATCAAAGTTTTCCCTAATCCAACGGATGATTTGTTGAATATCTATGTATCGGGCATAGAAGCTGCAAAAGCAGATGTACAAATCATAGCCGCCGATGGGCGTGTGATGTGGCAAACCAAAACAGATATTTGGGGTTTGACAGAAACCTTAATACCCGTTTACACCGCGAACTATCCATCGGGACTGTATTTTGTGAAAATAAGTACCGATAAAAATGTGTCAGTAGAAAAGATAGTAAAGAAATAGGTACAGGGGCTTACGTTTCGAGAACTTTTAAAATTCCCGAAACGTTTATGATTACTTGATTATCAATATATTACAACAAAAAAAGGTTGGCTTGATATAAGTTCAAGTCAACCTTTTTTGTATATAAATTTATATCGAAATAAGAAATTACTGTATAAAAATGCTTTTTAATATATTTAACACTCGACTTATTAATGCTCTCTCGGCAAATCCATTCGTATCCTAAAATCTTTTGGCAGGTAATTATTCACTCGGTTTTTCAATACTTTCATCCAACCCAAATTCAAGCCTTCGTATTTGGCTAATGCCCAACCTTGCAAGGAGGTATTCACTTCGATATTTTCTTTTTTTAAATATTTTAAAGCCTCTTTTTTACTTAAAAATAGGGAGGGGGTATCGGTCGCAACAAGATTTGACAACGCCAACTCATGTGAAGGAATAAAATCTTGCCCTTTGAATTCGCCAATCTCCAAACCGATACTTTTTCTTTTTAAAGCCTTGTCAATCAAAGCTATATGCACAATATGTTTTTTTGAAATAATAAAAACTTGTCCATTGGGTTTTAAAAAGAAGTCAAAATTATCGGCATTATGAATCCATTTTGAAGCTATATCAATTTGCTTGCGCGGTAGTTTTTGAAAAGGCACTGATATGTTTTTTGTAGAGACACCCCCCGCAGTCCCGATTTTATCGGGATGTCGTCCCGCCATGTTTTTATCGCTTTTTAACTTAAAAACAGCTAAAAAAAAGCCTTCTCCCTTGACACGATGGGGGTAAAATTGATACCCAAATGCACCCGCTTTTTCTTTTTCGACTATACCATCAAAAGCATTAATATCTAATTTAACGGATTGCAAATCAAAATTTTGCGTAAGCCATGCTACATTATCCATATTTTCAAAATGGTTATATGTACAAGTAGAATAGAGTAATATGCCATTGGGTTTTAATAACGGAACAGCATTGGTCAATATCCTTTTTTGACGAGCAGCACAAAGCACTACATTATCGGGTGACCATTCATCAATCGCCCTTTCATCTTTTCTAAATAAACCTTCGCCACTACACGGAGCATCTATCACAATAACATCGAATACCCCCCTCAGTATTTCAGCATTTGAAAAATCTTCCGTATCGTGATTACTGATAAACACATTCGGATAGCCCCATTTCATCACATTCTCTTTCAACACCTCCACACGGCTTTTAATGACTTCATTTGCTAATAAAAAACTATTATCGGTAAAGAGAGAAGCCAATAAAGTCGTCTTGCCTCCTGGTGCTGCGCAAATATCTAATACTATTATATCTTGCTGCAAATCAACAACTTGCGATAAGGCTTCGGCAATAAACATAGAGCTTGCTTCTTGCACATAATACGCCCCTGCATGAAAGGCTGGGTCAAGGGTAAAAATGGGTCTTTCGGGTAAATAATATCCCCCCTCTGTATATTTTATGGGCGATAAGTGATGGGTGATAGGTGACGACTGTTTTTTAGGATTTAAACGTATGGATATAGGCGGATTTTCCCCTAATGCTGCGATGAATTTAGGGGTGTCGTTGCCTAAATCGGATTGGATAGTTTCAAGAAAAATTGTTGGTAAAGATTTCATGCCACAAAACTAAGGCATAAGCGGTGTATTCGCATATTGTTTAATCATTTGTATTTATTCTATGATAATGTTTTGAAAAATAACCTTGAAAATTAAACACTTCCTTGTTTAATTTTCAAGGTTGTTTTCCAAATTACTTCTTTCTTGTGCGCTAAAGCTACGGTATTATAAAAGCATATTTGACAATCAATAAGTTATGAAATTTACACCATTAAGTAGAGTTTGCTGAAAAAGTCAAAAGTCAAGAAATTAAGCAAATTGATAATTTTAGCGAAAAAAGCAATATTTACCAAGAGTGGAAAAAGGAGGAGGCACGAATTTAAAAAAGGCGCAAAAAATATCAAGCAAAAGTTTACGCGCTATTTTGAGTAACCTGACAACATTGAGAATAAAGAAAATATTAGCAATTCAAAATTCAGGAGAAAGGGTTGTTTTAGCTTTTATTTTATTTAAAGCATAGCAGTCTTTAGCTGTCCCAAGTTGCCCTTCAACGTGATTTCTTTGATTAGCTTGTGGTCATTACAAACCTTATGGGTAAATTTGGTGTACCGATGCCTCTGGCTACGCGGCTGCTAAATACGGTTTGCACGGCTTTTTCGACACCCTTCGTGCGGAAATATATGATGATAATATTGGTGTGCTATTGGTCTGCCCCGGGTTTGTGAGAACCAATATCTCCATCAATTCTCTCACTGCCGATGGTACTAAACAAGGCACAATGGATGATGCGACCAATAAAGGTTTAACACCTGAATATGTAGCAACTAAGATATTGCGTGCCATTAGTAGCAAAAAAGAAGAAATTTATCTCGGTGGGCGCGAACTGATGGGGGTTTATGTTAAACGGTTTTTTCCGCGCCTTTTGACGCGGATGGTGCGAAAGGCTAAAGTCACATAGAATGATAATTTAGGTAATATTTTTGTTTTCACAATATATTGATAATCATTATGTTGCAAGTTGTGCATCCACTTATGGTGTTATTTATTAAATTTGTGCAATACAAATATGAGAAAAAAATATATTGTTAATGCGTTGTTTTTATTTGTGTGTATGAATGAGAAACGCTTGTTTTGCTTTGACATCAAAAAAATATCTTTCACTTTTTTAAACCATAATACAATGACAAACGTACAACACACCGCAACACACCGCAACACACCGCACAGTTACTAACCGTTCTTTTCTACTTGATTTTTCCTTTGATTTTTCCTTTGATTAGTTCTGCACAACCTATTAACAATTTTACCAAAGGCGTAAGCGTAGTCAATCCTAACGCAGCTTCGCTTGGTAAATACACAGACATACCCGTAAACCTATCAACGGGTGTTCCCAGTATCTCAATTCCAATCCATACTATTACTGAGGGCAACCTATCGTTACCCATTTCTTTGAGTTATCACGCTTCGGGAGTGAAAGTCAATGAAATGGCAAGTTGGGTGGGTTCGGGCTGGAGCCTTATGGCTGGCGGGTCAGTTAGCAGAACTATTTTGGGCTTACCAGACGATGACCCAACTGATAACAGAGGGTTTTTCTACAACACCTTTCGTGATAAAAGCACATTAGGTTCTACGCCAGATTTGACAGGACCAGAACTGGAGAATGTACGTGATGGTAAATTAGATACCGAAGCAGATTTATTTTCTTTCAATTTTAATGGCAACAGTGGTAAGTTCTTTTTTGATGCTCAAGGCAAAAGTCAAATTATACCAAAACAGGATTTGAAAATTCTGATGCGAACGGCTTCCCATCCAGAAGGAAGAGAAACTATTGATAAAACAAATAAAGACTTGATAACTGGCTTCATCATTATAACAACGGATGGAACAAAATACTATTTTGAAGATGTTGAGACAACAAAACAAGGGAGTACATTTTTTGGTATTGGATTTCATTTAACAACAATATCTTCATATGATGAGGTAAATGAAATATATTTCACTTACAGTAATCAAAATATAAATACTGCATCTTTATATGAAATGCGAAACTTAGCGATTGCACAACGCATTTTTTCAAATAATTCGGCTATAACGCAACATTTAGGAAGCGTCTGTACTATTGAGGCTATTCCTGATAGGTTCAGTCAAATAGTAAGCGGTTTTTTTACAAATGTCGAAACAGTTAATGAGGTATTACCAACCTCTATAACAACTAAAAGCGGTAATACAACCATTAATTTTGTTCAATCCAGTAGAAGTTACTTAAATCAAAATAATGGTGTTTATTCCAGGAAAATAGAAGGAAGTAGAGAAGATGTAGAATATATTATTCCCGCAAGAGTAAATAATGATCAATATTCTGCACCTTATTTAGCGCAAATAGATATAAAAGAAGGGAGTTTTTGCCATAGCAAGCAATTATCGTATAATTACTTCAAAGATGCTCGCGCTGCGTTTCAAGATAAACCTTGGGCAAAAAGACTGCGCTTAGAAGAAGTAAAAATTTCAGAAGGTAGCACTTGTGGAACACCTACTACAACTATTGGCACATACAAGTTGAACTATACTGGAGATGTCGTAAATCCAACAAGTGGGAATGTAACTACTCGCGCCTCAATGATACATAGAATGAGCCGAGCTACCGACCATTGGGGTTACTACAACGGAAAACTTCAAAATGATGATGCTGCAAATCTCAGCGGTTTGAATATACCACCTACGACTGTTGGAAGTTTCACGCATGGTAATTCAGATAGAAGTTCGGATGAAGAAAGTATGAAACAAGGTGTTTTGAGTAAAATTATATACCCGACTGGTGGTTCAACGACTTTTGAATTCGAAGCCAATAAAGTTAAAACACCTATCTCCGATAATATTGTTTGCTTAGAAGGCGATAATAACAATATCCATAACCAACGTTTTTTTACATTAACCAATAGTACTGGCAATTTAGGTATATTAAAGTTGGAAAAAACTACTCCGACTGTTTTATGTATTATTACCGTTTTCAATGGTACGACATCATTGTGGACGACAACTCAACCTTACACTTGGTTGGCTGGAGAAACCAAGAAAGAATTAGCTGTAACGCTACCAACTAATCTACCCATAAATGCCAACTTAAAAATTACACTACAAACTAATAGTGCTGCCACATTCTGTATTTACAGAGCGCAAACATCAACAGAACTAACCGTAGGTGGGTTACGTATAAAAAAGTCTATTTTTAGACCTTTAAACAGCGATGACAATAAAATTGAAACGGATTATCAATATACGCTTACTGACGGTGGTTCGTCTGGCGTATTAGTAACAGGCATACCAACCTATGGCTTTTTTAATACTTTGAACGGTATTTCGCAAGCCCCTGGCGCACCTATTCCGCCAAGCTATTTTGTTCCTACCGTCGTTATGCAGAGCGTGCCGACAAGCCCGTTAGGCAACTATGAGGGCTATCATGTAGCTTATAAACAAGTGACTGTATCCCAAACAAATAATGGGAAAAGCATATATTATTATGAAACAGAAGCCGAAAATACGGATAAATCTTTTCCAGTTGCGCCTTTCCAGTTTAGAAAAAACAATGGACATTTGACTTCTGACCAGACCTATAAAAAGGATGGAGCTTCTGATGTTTTGATTGGTAGTTCTAATTATATCCCAACTACTGAGGGGTTAAATGGTGCAAACTATTCATTCAAAGTCGTCACAATAAATGCAGCGAGGCAGTCTTCAATTGATAATCCAGCTATATGGCCCTCTCCCACTTGTATCTTTAATGGTACCATCACGCCTATTGGCTGTACCCCCGCTATTTGCAGCAATCTTGCAGAAAGTGCTCTTAGAAACTCCGCATTGTTGGGTATATTGTACCAAAAATACAAAATCAAAACGTCCGTTTACAGGCTCAAATCTGTTACAAAAGTGATGGATAATGTGAGTACAACTACCGAAAATACATATTATACGGAAGCAGACCGCACATTATCACCCATCGTGACGATTGTAACAAATAGTGATGGCAAACAACAAAAAACGACGAACAAATTTATTCACGAATACGCAGGAAGTGAGGTAGCTATTGGTGGTGGGGCAGATAATACTAAATTGGTATCTGCCAATGTGAAGACATGGATGTTAAACAATAATATGATAGCTACGCCCGTCGAAACCACTGTAGAGTATAACAATGTGGTAATTGGTGGAACAAGAACTGTTTTTGGATTTGCAACAATAACGGGTACTTATTCTGACGTAACAACAACAAAAAGTGTTTATCCGTTTAAATATTATGCTTACGAGCCTATTTCCACGACTTTTAATAACAGTTGGCAACTGAAAGGTAGTATTGATGACTATAATACGACAGTGTGGCTACCTAATAATTTTAAAACCAAAGGTTATGCGCAAAGCGAAACGTATCAATGGTTTAGTAATAGTGTATTGAAGCAAAAGGCATTTAATGGTTTAGCTTGGAACTATACTTACCATCCCAATACGAGATTGCTGGCTTCGGTTGTCAATGAAAACCAAGTACGTTCAGAGTTTTTGTATGACAACTTGTTGCGATTGTCTGAAACAAAACTCAAAGACATTAACAATGCCAATACCAAATCTACTACTTCCTATTATTACAATTTTGGGGGTATATTTGGACCAACAAGTAATTATGTAGGCACGTTTATCGAATTTAGCAACGCGCCAAGTCAAACAACTGTACAGTATTTTGACGGTCTTGGGAGACCCATTTCATCAATTAGAGAGGGTTATACACCTAATTATTTGCACCAAAAAAACAATATTACCTATGATGCACTTGGCAGACAAGACCGTGTGTACCAACCTTTTGAAGGGGCAAGTACGGGTTATGAAGCCATTGCTTTGAGTGTCCCACGCAATGACAAACCCTACATGAATACGGAATATGAGCCTTCGCCATTAGGAAGACCGATTAAAAAATTCATGGAAGATGGTAGTTGTGTCAAAATGGAGTATGGCTCAAACTACGCGACCTACCCTGTCAGACAATTTACAGTTTCTATGGGTACAAATGGAAATTTTCATACAATTGCTCCTATTTCCACAAATTTTGGTAATTTTGGCGATAACTTATTGAGCCGAGTGACTACTTGGGATGAAAATGCCAATACATCAGAACCAGAAAAAGGACGGACTGATATCTTTACTGATAAATTAGGGCGTATGATACTAACCCGTAAATTCGTAAAAAATCCAGACAATTCGTACAGGAATGTAGATACATATAACCTGTATGATGATTTCAGCAATTTGATTGCTGTCATTCCACCCGATGTTCTGTCCTCTACGGGTACAATCGCGCCTGCGGATTATAGCCTTATTTTTCAATATAAATACGACAATCAGAATAGATTGTGTTCAAAGTTAATACCTGGGGCTACTGTTCAAGAAATTTTTTACGATAATCGAGACTTGGTCGTAATTACCCAAGATGGCAAACAGCGCGTAGAAAATAAAGTATTGGCTACTATTTATGACGATTTGGGGCGTAATATAAAAACGGGATTTATTTCAACCAGTACTACGGGTAGTACCCGCACGACTATTGAAACCTATATTACCAATAATAATGGTGTGCCTAATGCTGCCATAACTGATATTTTGACTGAAACAAGTTTTGTACCCAGTCGCAGCCTCATAGCCCAAACCAAGGCAAAAGTAATGGGATATAAAAAAGCGACAGATGCCGATTTCATCACCTCAACTTTTGAGTATGATAACTATGCACGTTCCTATAGCACAACGAGTAATACCCACATCAATAAGTATAATAACCAGTATGCGCCCTTAGATGATGCGGATAAACCTACTGCCAATTTCCACAGTTGGGTAGGTACAGACAATGAATATAAAGCAACTTTACAGTATAACTACTACGATAATGCTTTACGCCCTACATATACGTATCACTCGATTTTATTGGAAAATAACAATTGGTACAATCAGACACCTCAACGTCATGTATCTTATACCCGATATGATGAAAAAGACCGATTAATTGAGAAAAACTTAGGTGGCACGTTTGATTGGAATACGTGGAGTACAAAATATTTGCAATCCATTGACTATAAATTTAACAATCGCAATTGGTTAACCGCTATCAATGAAGGATATTTGCCAAGCACAGGTTGGGGTATCCCTTACCCTGTTGCCGATTGCAACGAAATCTCTAATTGGTACGGTTGGGGTAATTATCCAACGCCAGGCTTACATTATGGCGACCAAAACCCAGATATGTATGCTCAATCCATTCGTTACGATAATCCCGAAGCTGCCTTACCCAATAGCACCCCCGCGCGGTCGAATGGCGATATTACGCAAATACAGTGGCAAGTAGCGGGACGAGAAGCGCAAGCCTATTCGTATGCCTACGACAATATCAATCGCATGACGGATGCCAACTATACGGATTTGCACAATACGTCTTGGTGGTACAACACAGGGGCGTACTCTACGGATAACAAATACCAAGAAAAAATTCAGTATGAGGATGCACGCGGCAATATCAAAAAAATAACCCGCCGTGGCTTAGATTATCCTTCCAGTTTCTGGGGTATTTGGTGTGGCACATTTAATATTATTGATGATGTAACATTCAGCTACAATACCAAAAACCAAATCACAACCGTAGCAGAAAATGCGCCATCTTGGACGGCACACAAAGGCTTTAAACACAACCCAAGTGCGGGCGCGTACATATATGACGACAATGGCAATCTCAAAAAAGATGACCATAAAAACATTGTGTCTATTGACTATAATTATCTTAATTTGCCTGAGAAAATCACGTTTACCAATAATCGTATTATTGAATTTACCTACGATGCGACGGGCAAAAAATGGCGAAAAAGGGTGACTGAACCAGGGCAAAATGCCAAAGAAAGGGATTATATAGACGGTGTAGAATATACGATAGATTATACAAGCAATGGTGCGGTCATCAAGCAAGATATTATCCATTTTACTGAGGGGTATGCCCAACGTGACCCCGCTACCGACGGCGACCCCAATTGGAAAGGGTGGATTTATAAATACACCATCAAAGACCATTTGGGCAACACCCGTGTCACTTTCGATGATTTTAATAACGATGGCAATATCACGACGGATGATGTCAAGCAAGTCAATAATTACTACCCTTTCGGTATGAATATGGAAGGCAATTGGAATGGGGCTGATGGTCAGTTTAAGTACCAATATAATGGCAAGGAGTGGAATGATGATTTTGGCTTGGGGTGGAGTGATTATACTAAACGTTGGTATGACCCTACATCTAATAGATTTTGGAGTGTTGACATGTTGGCAACAAAATTTGCATACTATTCTCCTTATCAATATGCAGGGAATAGGGTTCCTAATGCTATTGACTTAGATGGTATGGAAGAACTTATCATAAATAAAATGCCACGTCAACAATTTCAATACTTAATTCAAAACCCACAAGGTCAAAGTAGAGTTGGAGGAGGGATTACACCTATCTATGGAACAGCTAATGAGGTAAATGGGACAAGACAAGATAATCAACTTTCACACAATAGCATTCCAGGCGCATCTATTACAAATAGAATACTCATAAACGATTTAGATGTAAATCGCAATGTTCAATCGATAACGGTTACAGATGCGAATCAAGATGCGACAGCCTTACTTAGATATGGAACGAGGCAAACTGCACAAATGACAAGTAATGTGTTTTCAGATGCCAATTTTACAGGAATACAAATTGATAATTCTGTAAGAGTAGGTTATTCAGGTTATATTAAATCAGCAGGATTGATTAATAGTGATAATGGGCGATCAATAAACCAAATTGCAAATGGATTACTGGGTAATTTGCAAAATGCAGTTAATGCAAATGATATTACATACAACATTCAAGTCGTTTTTCCTGATGCAAATGCTCTAAATACAAATCTGAACAATATAACTAATAGCATCAACGCTATCTTTCCAAATGCAAATATTAATGCTATTGTTTCACAACAGAGCTTAATTAATGGCTTAAACAATAATCGTCAGGCACCAAGTTATGATGCAAATGGCAATCTAATAGCTGTTGGAATAAGTTTAAGAGCATTAAGTCCAGACAATCGATAAGTAATGAAAAAGTTCTATTTCATAAACTTAGCAATAATTACAATTTTCTGTAATGCTTGTAAGGCACAGAAAAGTTGTAATCTACACGTCTCTTTTGAACGTTTTAATATTAGTTTTATTCCAGTTCTTGGGGAAAGGATAGTAAAAATGCAACTTGATGAGTTTGTTAAATTGAAATGTAAAAGTTGCATAGGAGATGCTATATTCCAACATTATTTGAATGATACTATATTAATTTGCAGTGGAGAGTATTTTGGAATTAAAGATACAATTTATGACGATGTTGTAATAACAGATTTTGTAACTTTAAAAACTACAAATTTGAAACAGCCTTGTTTTAAACCTCTTAGGGATAAAAAATGGGATTATTACAATACCAAAATGCAGTTAATTAAATCAGAGATTTGGGACAAAGGTTTATTAATAGAAAGTCATCTTTATTGGGAACTTCAAGATAGTATCAATAATATTATCGTTTACAGTGACCCAATAACGGAGGAGGTTAGAAAATCACGGTTGCCTTATTTAGAAGTAGTCAAACAAGGCAATCTTATTTTTTATGATGAGAAAAAAAATATAATAAAGATTGAAAAATGGAATAACGGTGTTCTGATAAAATAGTTATAATGACATCAAAAGAATATTTTAATATAACTAAAATTTTCATGCTTCTCTATATTATCACTACATTAGGAGTTATAATTGGGATACCAGATTGGATACACCAATGTTGTACTGTTATCTTTGTAGGTGCTTTATGGTTAGAATTTAGAAAAAAGAAGCAAGAAAATGAGCATTTATAATCAAAAATACTGAGGGGGTATCACAATTCACAAAAAAAATAGACGATACCCCCATTTTAAGTACTTAAAAATCTAATGCTATGTATCGATTTTTGATTATCCTTTTTGTACTTGCCTTTACAGCAGCTTGTAAAGATAAAAGCGACCCACAACCCCAAGACGCACTGACCGTACTGGAAGGGCGTGTTTTGAACGCGGATAATAGTACGCCCGTTGGTAATATTGGTCTAAATCTCTACGCATTGAACAAAAATGACGAAAGCAAATATTCAACCCGTCCGTTTAGTGTCAATCAAAAAGGGGAATACTTGATAGCGTTTAAAGCCTCCGCCGATAGTGCTTACGCCATCGAAATAGCCAATGCCCCAACGTGGTATCAAGATACCTATCCATACAATAGTCCAAGTAGTGCTTCGAATAGTAATTTTCAACGAAATACGAAACAGACCAAGGATATATGGGTATGTGGCGCAGGGTTTATAAAAATTGTGCCCGTAGATAGCAACCGCATTCAGTGCGATACCATCGAAGTACAAAGCACATATCGCAATTGCTCATTAGACCCTGGCTATCGCTATGAGATAAAAACCAGCAAAGCTATGGTGAAAGATATTGAACCTTTCCAGATGCCATCGCCCCAAAAGCCCGTAATGGTCTGGAAAGCCTACAAAAGTGGACGCATTGTATTTGAAAAAAAGGACACTGTATCACTCACAAAGCAAGGCGAAACCCTTAATTACAAAATCGTATTTTAAAACAATTTCTCACATTTAAAATAAGACAAACATGAAATATCTTGTCGTTATATCCTTCTTACTCAGTCAATCCATCATGGCGCAACAAAAGCCAATCCATATATCTCTCTACAATACAGGCGCAAGGTTCGAACTCAAACGCGCGCCCTTTGGTAGTCAAAGAGATGTATTGGATTCCGTGAAAACAATTGTTTTTGCGCAAGATACCTTCGAGGTCAAAAAAAATGACGTGGGGCGCAATTTTACACCCCTTACCCGCGAAGATATTAAAAAGAAAATCGAAGAAAACAAGCCCAATCCAAACGCCGCCCCAAAACGCCTAACTGATGCGGAGATTGAAAAAATAAAGAAAAATGCTGCCAAGCGTTCCTGTATCATCGAAACCCAAGGGCTAAAAGGCAAAATAGTATTGATAGATTTTGATAAAAACTGTGACCCCGCCGAAAAGTGCCTACAAGCTCAAAAAGCGGGTGCATTCGCCGTAGTTGTCATCTACGATACGAACAAAAAAGACAGTATCAACATGGCAAAAAGCCGTGTGTCGGATGCCGTCACCATACCCTGTTATAGCATCATCAGACAGCAGGGCGATTCGCTACGGGTTATGTTACCCTCAAAAGCGGCATTTTTCACGCCTCGACCCAATAGAGCATCTTTAATGCGGGAGGATAGTATTCAAAATGCTTTTTTCACCAATCACGTAGTAAAAGATGGGTCTTCTTTGGGTTCAGAAAATCCCAATCAGAATATAGGCGCGGGTTTATCAGCAAAGCCTTTCGTCAGGCTTTCGCCTAACCCCTCTAATGATATTGTCACGCTAAGTTACGTCTTGCCCAAATTAGTGCCTATGCAGATTGACATAAAAAATATGGCGGGTCAGACCATATTCACCAATAAAAGCAACAATACCCAATCTGGTAATTTAGATATAGCTACTCAAAACTGGACAAGTGGTATCTATTGGGTACACATTGCTTATGGTTCAGAGCGCACCGTCCAGAAATTGGTCGTTCAGCATTGAACATTTTTAAAATAAAGTTATTCAAAGGCTATCTCTATGAGGTAGCCTTTGTAACGAGAGTAACTTTCCATTATAGACCTTAAAATGAATGCGATTGAATAGTATAATGTCCAAATTTATTTTTCATTTTTTCAAATTTTCCCCTAAATTTGTAAAAAAAATAAGTCATGTCTAACGATACCCATATAGCAATTAATCATTTAGCGGTTCTAAAACCGATAAAAGAACCACGCCGATACACATTGATGGAATATCTAAAGAAATTAGATAATTCTGAAGAACTATATGAATACTATGACGGCATCATAACCAAACTCCCTATGGCAAGAAGTCCACACAACACCATTATTATGAATATTGGCACGGCATTAAATATTGCAATCGAAGCCAATGGTAAATCCTATCAAGTTATGGGTGGGCAGCAAGCTGTATATATGCCCAGCCTTAATACAAGTGTGTTTCCAGATGTACTTGTTGTTACCGAAAAGCCATTACATTGGGACGACAATCAGGTATTGCTGATTAATCCCGTACTGATAGTCGAAGTGCTATCAAAAGGCACGGGTAAGTATGATCGTACTGAGAAGTTTTCAAAATATAAAACCATTGAATCGCTACGGGAATATGTCTTGGTTGACCAAAAAGAATGTTATATCGAAAGCCGTTTTAGAGAAGAACCAAGACTTTGGCGTGATACTATTGCCGATGACCTTTCAAGTTCGATTTATTTAAAATCAATTGATTGCACCATTGATGTAGCAAAAATTTATAAGCATATATTACCTTAATATAAAAGATGTTGTACTTGAGAGTCTCGGTATTCTAAATACAAATCAATCAATATAATTCGTATATTCGCCCTTGTTTCTACAACAAAAGAGCCTTGAAAACGTATTCTAAACGTTCAACGGTGGCACGGCTGAATTACATTAACCGTACCACCGTTCCATATTCTATACGGTTTCATTACTCAAATCGAGCTACTCAATACGACGATATATGCAATTTCTATTTCCGACATTCCTATTCGCTTTAGCCGCTTTAGCGATACCTATTATTATCCACCTGTTTTATTTCCGCCGATTTAAAACCGTGTATTTCACCAACGTGCGCTTTTTGCGCGAGGTCAAGGAGGAAAGTTCTAACCGCCGCAAGTTGCGCAATTTGCTGGTTCTATTGGCGCGGTGCTTGGCAGTGGCGGCTTTAGTGGCAGCCTTCGCACAGCCTTTTTTGCCCCGAAATACTGAGGGGGTCAAAAAAGGGGAGCAAGTAGCGTCTATTTATCTTGATAACTCGTTCAGTATGAACGCTTTATCAAAAGATGTAAACTTGCTGGAAAAAGCCAAGCAAAAGGCGCGTGAGATAGTGCAAGCCTATGCGAATGATGATAAATTTCAGGTATTGACCAATGACTTTGAGGGCAGACACCAACGCCTTGTGAGCAAAGAGGAGGCTTTGACGTTTATTGATGATGTTAAAACATCCCCCTCAGTGCAAAACCTATCAAAGGTATTGACCCGCCAAACCCAAGCCTTGAATACCAGCAAATCGGTTAATAAATCCGCCTATGTATTGTCTGATTTTCAAAAAAACGTAGCCGATATTAAGGAATTTAAAGATACTACTATCGAGGTCAATCTGCTACCCTTAACGGCGGTGCAAGAAAAAAATATTGCCATTGATACGGCTTGGTTTGAAGCACCTGTACAGATAATAGCGCAAACCAACGCGCTTATTGTAAAAGTGACGAACTATACAGACGAAAATATTGAAAATGTAAAAGTAAGTTTAAAACTCGACGGGCAGGAAAAGCCCGTTGGCTTACTCAATATCAAAGCCAAATCGAGCATAGAAGATACCGTTAATATTACGGTGTTGCGAACAGGTTGGCACGAGGCAGAATTGACAATAACGGATTACCCAGTACAGTTTGACGACCACTATTTTTTTACATTTAACGTACCTGCCACTATTAATATATTGAGTATTGAGGACGGTGCGCCCAATCGTTTTATTGATAATGCCTTGGCAAGTGCGCGTAATTTTAAGGTGACGCATCAGTCGAGCGGTAGCGTACAATATTCACAATTCCCTAATTATCAAATGATTATCGTCAATGGTTTGGGGTCAATCTCCTCGGGCTTGACGGCAGAGTTGGGTCAATATATGCAAAATGGCGGCAACGCTTTGGTTTTTCCTGCCGCAACGATTGATGCGAGTGCTTACTCCAATTTATTCAATACACTCCAAACCAACAACCTCAATAATTTTGAAACCACAGCCCGCGAGGTAACAACTTTAAACCTTGAAGAATTTATTTTTAGAGATATATTTATAAACAAAAATGCAAATATGAAATTGCCCTCCTCAACGGGTAATTATCGCCTCACTAATCGCAATGGTGAACTCTTGATGACCTACCGCGATGGCTCTGCTTTTATGACTAAAAACAAGGTGGGGCAAGGGCATTTTTACTTATCGGCTGTGCCTTTAGATGAAAAATTATCAACCCTTGTGCGCTCAGGCGAAGTATTTGTGCCGATGCTCTACAAAATGGCTATATCGAGTGGGAAGGAACAAAAAATTGGTTATACCATAGGTAAAGACGACCAAATTGAGACCGATAACAAAGGCATAGCGGGCGAAACGTCCTACAAAATGAAAGGCTCAAAAGAGGAATTTATACCCGAACAGCGCATTATTACGGGTAAGGCTATATTAAACGTGAAAGAAGGCATCAAAGAAGCAGGTTTTTACAGCCTATTTACCCGCGCTGATACCGTGCTTCAAAAATTAGGTTTTAACTTCGATAGGCGCGAATCGGTCTTGGATTATTACAGTTATAAGGATTTGAAAAACTTTGAAACCAGTAAGCTCAAAGTCTTCGACGAAACCGCCGAAGCCAATTTTACGGCAGTAGTGGGTGAGCAAAATCAAGGCGTAACTTTGTGGCGTTGGTTCGTGATAGCCGCTTTAATTTTCTTAGCCATAGAGACTTTGATATTGCGTTTTTGGAAAGTATAGCTTACCCTATCAGGTATTTGAGACTGTCCAAAAGACTGTGGCACAGCTGAACTAACTCATTGAATATCAACCTTTCGAGATAGCCATGCCACAGTTATATGAACATTCTCCAATATTTTTTACAATTGTTTGTCGAAAAAAGTCATGTAAGTTTACAACTACATGACTTTTTTGTTTTTATAAATAAAAGTTGGTATAATATTTTATAATAATACGTTAGATTTTATTTGAAAATACGGCGTATTTTATAGCGTTTTAGATGTATCGAAAAATATGTATATGGGAATACATTATGGAAACTAAAATATATAAATAACGTATAGTCAAGAGATACACCCAATATAAAATAATCAAGTAAACACGGAAACGATTTGTTCTAATGGTCACAAAAACAGTTATTTTGGGAACGCCAAAATCTGAATAACCATTATTTTAGAACCAAAAAAAATCAGTTTCCCATGACAACAGCACTTAATCGCTATGCCACACAGGGCAATCATTTTGTCGCACAACTTGCCACAGAATTGGATATACCCGAAAACCACACCCACTCGTTGCGCGTTATTCGCGCCGTTTTTCAGTCTATTCGTAAGCATCTTACGCCTGCGGCTTCTATGCATCTGATAGCTCATTTGCCCGTTGCGGTAAAAGGCATCTATGTAGATGGTTGGAACATTGACTACCCACGCCCCCATGTCTTTGATTATGAGGAGTTTATAGATGAAGTATATAAAAATACGGGCGGTTTACCGCACAAGGCTTTTTGCAAAAAATCGGACGTAGAAACCGCCGTGCAAGCCGTTTTCAGAACTCTAAAATACAACCTTGCAGACGGCGAATACAAGGAAATGATGTCCTATATGCCCGTTGCCTTGCGCCTATATTTGAACAGCGATTATATTTTGGAAGGGCAGAGTTATTTTATGTAGCCCTCTGCCGCCAACCCTAACCAATTAACTATCGAAAAAAAATAGCCTGCATACAGCGGGCTATTTTTTTTGACACTACCGCCGTTTTTTTAGGAAAAGCCGACTTTCAAGAGTGAATATCGGCTTATTCTAAAAAATATTGAGGAATCGTTATTCTGCTAATTGATAAACCGCAGCATAATTGCGCCCCAAACCATCATAGTCCAAACCATATCCAACAATAAATTTGTTCGGAATGTCGAAGCCGCAGTAGTCAATACTGAGGGGGTGCTTCAAAGCATCGGGCTTGTGAAAACAACAGGCTAAGGCAATGGAGGCAGGGGCTTCTTGCTCTAAGGCTTTCAGAAATTTGTTTAATGTATTACCTGTATCTATAATATCTTCTACTATAATGATATGCCTACCCACCAAAGACGTATCCAGACCCAATACTGTTTGCACCGTACCTGTTGAGCCTATGCCTTTGTAGGAAGCCAATTTGACGAAACTGATTTCGCAATCAATATCAATTGCGCGCATCAAATCGGCAGCAAAAATGAATGACCCGTTGAGAATAGCAATTAAAAGTGGTTTTTTGCCCAAATAATCAGCCGATATTTCTATACCCATCGCTTTTACGCGGGTGTAAATATCCGCTTCAGGTATCATTAAGCGAAAGGTTTTGTCGTGGGTAGTAACTTCTGTCATGGCGGCGTTTTTTCTTTAAATTTTGGGCAAATATATTATTAAATTATGAGGTTACAAGGTTGAAAGGGTACAAAGTTGTGGGGTATAGAGCAATTCTGCATATATTTTAATAGTACACAAGAAGATTATAGTGACGTAGGAAGGGAGATTGAGAATAGTATAAAAGAGTTGGTGGCATTGATAGGATTGATAAGGAACGACGAAACAATAAAAGCACATTTTAAAATTATCCTACTATCACCATTTATATTATCTTTTGCGTTAAATATTAAGCATATTCGCCTTAAAAGATAACCAATCTGGTAAAATATAATCCGCTTGAAAATGCGCTTTTATTATTTCGGCGTTCCTAAAAGTAAAAAAGTGAAATGAGTACAGCCCCTCCCGATTGCCTCGGGCTGTACCATCAGTATTTTTTGCATTTGACGATGATAACAGATATATTTGTAAACAATTTACTTGTGAAAGCATAATATTAGGGATGCTAAATGACTAAATTGTATCGCCGAATTTATGTCAATGGTACAATTTGACCATGTTAGTGTTTACATCATTCCTTATCAAAAATATAATAACTATCATCGTTACAAAACACCACTATATGCCCATGAAATACAGCTTCTTAATCTGCATATTAACAATATTCTATAGTTGTGAACAGAACCCTACCTATCCAAGCAACGAATGGGGATGCCAACAGATGTTAGTAGTAAAAACGATGGGTATGGAAGCTGTGCAAGGGCAACTGATAGCTTACAATTGGTCGGTAGAAAAACGCGCATGGATAAAGGCTTCAACCGAAATGCCCATCGTAGTGGGATATAAAGGTTCGGCTTGGGGTAAGGGTTTGCACGCTGATACATTTCTCAAACCGCCTTTCAAACACGAAGGTGATAGAAAATCGCCCGTTGGCATTTTTTATTTGTCCTCGTTTTTTGGCTACCACGAAGGAGATAAACTGGGCGTTTTAAAAATGCCTTATATTAAGGCGGATGCAAGTTTATTTTGTGTAGATGACCCGCTTTCAAAGTATTATAACCGTATTGTGGATAAAGATACAGTACAAAAAGATTGGCATTCTGCCGAGCAAATGGTGTTGGATAACGATTTATATAAGTACGGCGTTGTCGTTGATTACAACTATCCAAAAACAGAGAAAGGTAAGGGTTCTTGCATTTTTTTACACATCTGGCGCAATGCTCAAGAAGGCACTTTTGGTTGCACGGCTTTGGATGAAAGTAAGGTGAAAGACATATTGTTGTGGTTGGATATAGCTAAAAAACCGATTTTGGTACAAGCACCAGAGACCGAATATGCCCTTTTGAAAGAAAAGTATTTTTTGCCGTAGGCTAACACCGTTTTTACCCCCCTCGACCTGTCCCGATATTATCGGGAGTATTTCAACCCAATTTTCCCAAATTATGTCTAATCCTAACTCAAAAAGGCAGGTAAATGCTATCTTTACAGCTCAAAATAAAACCTACCCGATTGTCCAGTATGAAAAAAACTATTGTACTACTAAGCCTATATCTCGTTTTTAATACTATTGCGCTTGCGCAAAAGGGTTTTCCGCAAGAACCCATTACTGTCAAATATACCACTGATAAAGTAAAAGTAGATGGTATTTTGGACGAAACCATTTGGCGGGTGGCGCAAACGGGTGGCGCGTATTATCAATATTTCCCTTCGGATACGCTCAAATCGAAGCACCCAACGGATATATATTTTGCTTTTGATGATAAAAATCTGTACGTGGCAGCACGTTGTCATACAATTGGGCGCAACTACGTGATTACCTCCAATCGCCGCGATTATCGAGCAGGTAGTAATGACAATATGTCTTTCGTTTTTGATACTTTTGATGATAAAACCAATGCTTTTCTATTCGGTATGAATGCTATTGGCGTGATGCGCGAAGCTTTGATATACAACGGCGGCTCGGATAATGAGTTTTTTAATACTTTTTGGGACAACAAATGGCAAGGTGCAACGAGCATTGAGGACAGTGTTTGGCACTGCGAAATGGCTATTCCGTTCAGCACTTTGCGCTATAAAGAAGGCGCAACCCAATGGAATTTTATGAGCTACCGCTTCGATACACAGACCAACGAGACATCTTCCTATGTGCGCATACCACAAAATCAATTGATATTCAATTTGGCATTCACTGTCCCGATGGTTTTTGAAAAACCTTTGAAAAAAACGGGCGCGAATATATCCCTCATTCCTTACGTAGCGGCGCGTAGTCAAAAAGATTTTGAAAGGAAAAACCCTGCCGATGGTACAAAAATGGCGATTGGGGGCGATGCAAAATTTGGTATCACGAGTGGTTTGAACTTGGATTTGACCATCAATCCCGATTTTTCAAACGTAGAAGCGGATAGACAAGTCACCAATTTGACCCGTTTTGACATCACATATCCTGAGCAAAGGCAGTTTTTTCTTGAAAATTCGGACTTATTTACAGGATATGGCAACAGTACCATCAATCCATTTTTTTCAAGACGCATTGGTATCGCTCAAGATACGGTGGCGGGTATCAGTGTGCAAAATGCTATACAATATGGCGCACGTTTATCAGGCAAAATCAATAATAATTGGCGAGTAGGCTTGCTGAATACGCAAACAGCGAAGGATATACTGAGGGGTATTCCAGCCACTAATTTTTCGGTGGCTGCGGTGCAACGGAAAATTTTCAATCGCTCCAATATCGCCGCTATATTCGTGGATAAGGAAAACCTTAATCCAGAAATCAATCCGAAAATTGCTGCCTTCAATCGCGTAGCAGGTTTAGATTATAATATTGCTACCGTAGGCAACCGTTGGGAAGGCAAGGTTTTTTACCATAAATCCTTCACACCCAACGATTTAGACAAAGGTTTTGCGCATGGTGCTAATATCTTATATCGCCAATTGAGATACGAAATTGGCTATGCACACGATTGGGTCGGCAAGGGCTATGATGCCGAAGTGGGCTTTGTGCCGAGAGGGGATTATTTTAGAATAAAACCAAGAGTACGTTTCAATTTTTACCCTCGAAGCCGTTTTATAAATCGGCACTATATCGGCGTGGAATATGAACAATATAGCAATGCCGCAAATGGTGTGACCGATAAATCGGCTTCGCTTTTATGGTCTGCCATTTTGCCAAGTTCGGCGCGTTGCACAATTAGTTTAAATCAAAACTATACCTATTTGTTTAGTAACTTTGATGCCCTTCGTAGCAATGGTAAAAAGCCTTCGCTACTGAGGGGGTCGGATTATGATTACTTCAATGTGTCGGCTTCGTATCTAACAGATATGCGTAAAAAAGTGGTTTTTTCTCTCATATCCTTGACGGGGCAATATTTCAATGGCAATATCATCAGTTTGGCAACAGAAACATCGTATCGCTATCAGCCTTATGGTTCGATTGCGCTCAATGCTACCTACAATCGCATACAACTCTCAACGGGCAAAAATAATATCTATCTGATTGGTCCGCGTGTGGATTTGACGTTTACAAAAAAATTATTTTGGACAACTTTCCTACAATACAACAGCCAATTTGACAACCTCAATATCAATTCTCGCTTTCAATGGCGGTATGCACCGGTGTCCGATTTCTTTTTGGTTTTTACCAATAATCGCGGTATTGAGACAAATTTTGTAAAAAATAGGGCAATTTTTGCTAAGTTGATATATTGGTTTAATGTGTAAAAATCAAAAATGGAGATTTTCGGAGAAAATATAAGCGGCTACGCTAAAATCATATTGCCAATGGCAACGCCCAAACCTTATACCTATCATGTGCCAAATGAATTGGCAGATAAGGTAAAATTTGGCGTGCGCGTGGAAGTACAATTTGGCATTGGGCGCGATTTATACGCCGCTTTGGTCGTCGAATTGACTGCCGAAAAACCTGACCATCCGACCAAGCCTATTTTGCAAGTGATCGATAGTAAAGCAATTATTACTGATGAACAATATAAACTATGGCAATGGGTTGCGTCTTATTATGCCTGTACGCTTGGCGAAGTGATGAACGCCGCCTTGCCGACCAATATGAAACTATCAAGCGAAACTACTGTGGTTTTGAACCCCGAACACAACCAAGATTTTTCGCATTTAGACGATAAAGAATACCTCATTGCGGAGGCTTTGACGATACAAAAAGAACTATCCGTTGAGCAAATTCAGAAAATTTTAAATCAAAAAACGGTCTATCCTATTGTCAATCGTTTACTGATGTTTGGCATTGTGACCTTGAAAGAAGAACTTCAACATAAGTATAAGCCTAAGACGGCTATATTTGTCCGTTTGAAAGAACCCTATGCTTCAGATACTGAGGGGTATGCCCTCGCCGCCGCTTTTGACTTAGTAAAAAACTCGGATAAGCAAACGGCAGTGCTTTTAGCATATGCACAATTTGCTCGTAATCAACAAGTTGTAAAGGCTTCTGATATTTATGAAAAAGCCAATGTGGATATAGCCGTGCTAAGGGCGATTGAGAAAAAAGGGATATTTGAATTGTTTGAAAGTGAAGTCAGCCGCGTGGCAGGGTATGATAATGACGTGACGGATACCAGCGATATGAGCGACCAACAAACCCGCGCGATATATGAGATAAACCAGCATTTTAAAGAAAAAAATGTAGTATTGCTTCATGGCGTGACGGGTTCGGGCAAAACAAGGGTCTATATCGAATTGATGCAAAAAGCCCTTGACCGGGGCGAACAAATCTTGTATTTATTGCCCGAAATTGCCTTAACATCACAAATTACCAGCCGTTTACAAACCGTTTTTGGGGATAATATTGCCGTCTATCATTCACGCTTGAATGGGCAAGAGCGCGTAGAACTCTGGCAACACACTTTGACGGGCAAACCTATTTTGTTGGGTGCAAGGTCGTCCATGTTTTTGCCTTTCAAAAATTTGAAATATATCATCGTTGATGAAGAACACGATGCGAGTTTCAAGCAACAAGACCCCAATCCGCGCTATAATGCCCGCGATACTGCAATTTATATGGCATCGCTGCACAAAGCAAAAGTATTACTCGGCACGGCGACCCCCTCAGTAGAAACCTATCAAAATGCCCAAGCTGGCAAATATGGTTTGGTGACGATGACTGAACGCTTTGGTGGTGTGCAAATGCCCGAAATCATCATCGTGGATAACCGTGATGAAGTAAAAAAACGCACCATGCTCGGCAATTTTACTTCCCGCTTGATAGAGGAATTGAAAGCCGCTTTGGGTCGGGGCGAGCAAGCGATTTTATTTCAAAATAGACGGGGTTACGCGCCTACTATGCAATGCCCGACCTGCGCGTGGACGAGCGAATGTAAGAACTGCGATGTCAATTTGACCTATCATAAATACACCAATGCCCTTAGTTGCCACTACTGCGGCTATACCATTCGGCTACCCAAAGAGTGTCCAGCTTGTGGCGATAAACAATTGAATATCAAAGGTTTCGGTACTGAGCGTATTGAAGATGAATTGAAAATACACCTGCCCGATGCCAAGATTGGGCGCATGGATTTAGATACCTCACGCTCCAAAACAGCCCACGCGAAAATCATCAACGATTTTGAAGAAAAACGGATTGAGATATTGGTCGGTACACAAATGGTAACAAAGGGTTTGGATTTTGAAAATGTGGGTTTAGTAGGTGTTTTGAGTGCTGATAATCTCTTAAAATTTCCAGATTTTCGCGCCACTGAACGCGCTTATCAACTGATGACCCAAGTGGCAGGTCGTGCGGGTCGCAAGCATAAGCGGGGCAAAGTGATTATCCAAGCCTACGATATTAAGCACCCACTTTTGACCAATATTGTCGAAAATGATTTTTTAAGTTTTTATAAAAGGGAAGTTTCTGAACGGCTACGGTTTCAATACCCACCTTACAATCGCTTGATAGGTGTGAGTTTGAAGCATAAAAAACCAGAAGTATTGCGCGAGGCAGCGAAGGTATTTACCCAAATTATGAAAGAAAAATTGGGCAATCGCGTGCAAGGTCCCGCCGTGCCGCAAGTTGAGCGCGTGAATACTTATTATATCCTCAATTATTTGATAAAAATAGAAAAAGAAGCGGATAAAATGCGCTTTGCGAAAGATGTTATCGCTTATGCCACCCATGCAATGCAAAATACTGAGGGGTATTCTAATATTCGGGTTTCGGTAGATGTTGACCCTTATTGAGTTACACAAACTCCTTTGAATATATACACAACATTGGTCGCTACGCTCCCTCGTTTTTAAAAAGGACTTTTCGGAGCGAG
>JAYVKQ010000898.1:0-7425 GCA_043768285.1 Saprospiraceae bacterium
AAAAGCCGTAACTTACAATTGGACAAACCCCGAAGCCGAGCGCATTGGTATCAATTTGCGGTGGATTCAAGTAGGTTTGACAGAAATAAAAGCAAATCAAGATAATAGTAAAAAATGAGTTTTACGTTAAAAAAAATACAAGAAGTTGTCATTATTACTGCCAATAAACAGAAAATGACCAATTTGTTCGTCAAATATGGCGGCTGGTCTCGTGTTTTAAGTAAAAAAACAGACCCCTCAGTATTAACCGACTGGGGCTTATCTGAAACAGCTTCTGCCACCGATTCGCTCATTCAATATATGGATATTCCGTTTGGTAAAATCCGTTTTGTTGAAATTAAAGGGGCGAAACAAGAGCCGATGCGCCCAGCTACAAAAATTTGGGACACAGGCGGTATTGCCGATATTGATATTCGGGTGCATGATATTTATGCCGTATATAACGATTTGGTTGAGCAGGGTTGGTCGGGTGCATCGGTGCCAATGGCGTTGCCGATTACCGATTTTACGATTGATGAATGTCTCCTTTCAAACGCCGACTCGATGATGATAGCTTTGGCAAAACGCTATATGCCACCGCTTGCATTGGTAGAAGGAAAACAGTTTGCAAGCCATATTTATCTATCGGCTATGGTTGTAAAAAGCCTTACCGCAGGGACACATTTTTTTACACAACAACTTGGCTTTCAATTGGTTAATGAGCATTTGGTCGTCAAGTTTCCGCCAAATGCCCCGAATAATTTTGGCGTGCCGCACAGTTTTTCAGACCAATTTGAATTCACCCTTGACCTCTATTCGCCCGACGGAACACGGGATACGATGTGTGAATGTATCGAAATAAAAGGTTTAACGGGCAATGATTTTTCAAACCGTTGCGCCCCTCCCAATCGGGGTATTTTGAGCTATCGCATTGAAGTTGAAGGTATTGAAAGCTACCTAAATTTTGTAAAAAACAAGGGCGTTACAACAGATACCCCCTTCAGTATTCAAGCATGGAATGGCGTTGGAACGGTGAAAACCTTTAACGTGGTAAGCCCTGATGGAGCTTGGGTTACATTTTTTGAAAAACAGGAAAAAATGAAACGATGATAATTTACGACATCATCATCATAGGTGCTGGCACAGCAGGTTTAGCGTGTGCCATAACCGCCGCAGAACGTGGGCGCAAAGTGTTAATTATTGAAAAAACCAAGCGTATTGGCGGCACTTTGCATATATCCGCAGGACATACAAGCGGCGGCGGCTCTCGTATGCAACAAAAGCAGGGTATTGACGACTCGCCTCAAAACCATTTTGACGATGTGATGCGCATAAATAAAGGTTCTGCCGATGCGTGGATGATTAAAATGGCAACCGATGAAGCCCCGCATACGCTCAATTGGCTCGACGATTTGGGGATGGAATGGGCTGAAAATTCGCCCGCTTTTGTCTATGGTCATGTGCCATATTTAACCCCACGCACCCATTTTGGAAATGTGATGGGCGGTTCTGCCATTTTTAAGGTCTTAGAACCTGTTTTTAATCAATATGTCGAAAATGGACAAATTGAGTTAAGATTAAATCATAAACTGATTGATTTAATCGTTGAAAATCAATGTGTTATAGGCGTAGTAGCTTCTGATTTATCCGAACCTGTCACAACGGATTTATCCGTTTCAACCAAACAATTCTACGCTAAAAATACTGTTTTAATGACAGGTGGCTATGCTGCAAACCCTAAAATGTTTGCGGGGAAACACCCTAATAAATCGCGCTTAATCTCTACAGCTGCACCGACTTCACAAGGAGAAGGCATCACGATTGCAGAACAACACGGGGCTGTTTTTCACAATGCTGAAAAAGCCCTTTCCACAAATGGGGGCATCGAATTAGACCCCCTCAGTAATCGGACAGATTTTTGGCAAATTTGGGCGCAAGTGTCCAACACTGTCACTCGTCGTGCTTACGAATTGTACGTTGATGACAACGGCAATCGTTTTATGAATGAAGATGAAACAAACCCCGATGTGCGAGAGCATATCGTTGAAAAGCTACTAAATCGCCGATTTTGGGTTATTTTTGATGAAAAAACCCGTAAAAATGTGCCTTTTTTATTCTTTTGGATAAAACCTGAACAGTTTTTAGAAGAAACAAAAAAAGAGAAAGCCATGTGGCAAGCGGATAGTTTAAGTGTTTTAGCACAAAAAACAGGTTTACCTCAAAAGACTTTTTTAGAAACCGTTGAACGATATAACAGCCTTGTTTATAATCAACATGACCCCGATTTTGGGCGCACTTTTTTAGCCAATACCCTTGTACAACCCCCTTTTTATGCTGTTTTGACTTATGCCATTAATTTAATTTCGTTTGGTGGACTGAAAGTCAATGAAAATTTGGAAGTCTTGCACCACAACGGGCAACCGATAAAAGGTTTGTATGCCGCAGGTGAAATATTGGGTGCTGGCGCAACAAGTGGTAATGCGTTTTGTGGTGGTATGCTCATTACCCCAGCATTGAGTTTTGGAAGGATTTTAGGACGGATGGTTTAGATAGGTTCTATATGATTGTCAAACCAAGTAAGGCATTCTTCTAACGTTTTTTGACCTGACGCGACAGCAGTAACAAAATCGAAAATTTCGATGTTTGCCATATCCCGCCGTAATTGGTAGCCATTTTCACCCAAAAACATAATCGCCGCCTCTAAGCCTGTTCGCTTATTGCCGTCAGAGAAGATGTGATTGCAAATGATATTGTAAAAATAGAGACTCGCTTTGGCTGCAACAGTTGGATAACACGGCTCCCCAAATATCTTTTCATCAATAATGTCAATGATATAATCCAAATTAGCTTCATGAAGAAAGTTGTAAGGGGGTACATAGTTTCCTCCATGTGCTTTTACTGTTCTATAATTTGCAACAAGAATGTCGTTTTTTGTTAATAATTTCATTGAAGTTAGGGTTTATGCCAATGCTTTGAAAACATCGTCATACTTGGCAAAATCTTTATTAATTGTCTCATTTAACCATTTTTTTCTTTCAGGTGTCAAGCCTTCTAAAACGGGAAAATGCGGGTCTTCTTCATCCACAGGCGTAGATAAGGTTTGCGATTTTGCAGAAAAATCTTCTTCTAAAAAGTGCGGATTTTCACTGATAATGGCTTTAAATATATCCCTTGATAAGAATTTATCCTTCAAGATTATTTCTAAAAGCATAACCTGAAGCGTATTTTTTTCTACCACTAATGTTCCCATATTTTTAAATTTTTTACAAAACTATATCTATTTTTCAAAACAACCAAATATGGTCGGTTTTAGTTCTTTTTCAACCAATCTCCAATGCCATAAGGGTCTGCCAAAGCACCCGAAACATGTTCATGGCGAATCAACCAGCCCCCCTCAGTATTTTTACTTTTTTTCAAAACAAAACTGGCTCTAAACGTCTGCTCAAACGGTTTTTCGCCAATAGAAACCACTAATTTTATCACGCCGCCAACCCATGACATTGTTTTATCTTCTTCTGAAAAAGGACCTTCAAGCCACTCGATACTGTCTAAAGTGAGTTTGGAATCGCAGAAATCGAACCAGCCTTTTTCTATTTTTGAAAAGCCCAAAGTAGTCAAACGGGGACCTTCGAGGACGACATACGTTTGTTCATCTGGCACGTAAAAAGTGCCAATTTTAGGGGCATTTTTATCAATAATGGCTTGAAAAAAATGGTTTACTGTCGCTATTGCAGTCATTTTTTTGTTGTTCTATGTTTTACTTAAAATATCTGCCACTTCTTCCATCGTCAAATTGTTTTCAGGTGCTTGTTGCAAGGCTTCAACCTCTTGCTGCACAATCCGCAAAATGCGTGAAATATAGTCAGCGTGCCATTGTTGTCGGGCTTCGGCTTGTTCATCGTTTGGCACAAAAGCCTCAATTTCAGAACGATTTAAGATGCCTTTAGCCTCTAAAAGCCGCTCAATCGTGTCCATACGTTCCCGCATAACGGCAACTTCGCCCGCAACAGCCATCGTGATATTGAGGACACGCTCAACGGCTTTGTCTTCCAAAAAATAAGGTCTTGCGCCTTTGGCTTTATTGCTGGCTAATCTTATGTAATCTATATTTGACATTTTTTTATTTTTTTGAACATATAAGCACACAGAAAAAACCATTATTCGCATTTTTTACTGAGGGATATAGATTTACTAAATTTGAAAAATTTAGTAAATCTCAAACTATGTTTTCTATCTGTCTATGCGTTAAATTATTTTATTTCTTCCACGCCCCAAAAACATTCCACACCGCCGAGCGTCCAAAATCCTCTTGCTCTTTGGGTTTGGGTTTTGTAAAATCCTCATTATCATTCACACTTGCTGCCCCAAATTGGAGCATATTATCTTTTTTGAAACCCGCCGAAGCCATCCAATCACGGGTATCAATGTCGTGCATAGCTCCCCAAAAGGGTTCATTGTTGTGAAAAGCATCCCAATCCCGCATAAATTGTTCAAAAAACGACATCTCTGGCGTGTATTGTGGTTGTTCAATATGCAAAGTCAAGCCATTGGGTTTCAACATTCGATAAATTTCATTGATGATGCCATACATGGCTTTGTGTGACGTTTCATGCAAAAACATGGTCGTCTGAATCCAATCAAAAGACTCATTTTCAAAGCCCGTAAATTGTGCATCAAGTTGTTGAAACTGCACATTTTCTATGCCCAAAGCTACTGCTCTTGCGTGTGCGTAACGAATCAAGGGCGCACCGACATCAATGCCAATCACTTCTGCATCGGGAAAAGCCATTGCCAAAGGCAGCGTATTGTGTCCTATACCACAACCAATATCAAGTATGCGCTCGGGTGAAAAATCGGAATAGTGCGTTTTCAACCACAAACAAATGGCTTTGCCACCACCGTCCGTTAATTTGCCCAAACCACCCGCTGTTGTGACAAACAAACCTGTATCATAATTTGCCGCAGGAGACACATCCGCTTCAAACAATTCTGTATGATAACTGCCAGGCATACAGTGATTGTCCATGATGGTAATATAGTGTGGAATTGTTAAATTGGGCGTAATTTTCAATGAATTGGGTTTGACAGCATTGAGTTTTTTGACTTTTTCTGCCAAACTTTCTGCCTGACGCAACACGATAGACCTTCCTGCTTGCTGCCGCATTTCCATTGTAGAACGGCGCAAAGCACTCCATGTTTGGTATATCGGTTCTTTTACAATGGCTTTTTTCACTTCATCGCGGCTCTTAAACGTGCGCCCCTTTTTCTTTTGAAAAGCTGGTTCAACCCGTTTTTCAAACGCCACTTTATTAGCGGGCAATATCACTTGTGAGATATGCTTATTCAGATTTGCCAAAAAATTATAACGGGCGTGTTCATCGTGCGTTAGCTCGGGAAATGCGGCGTGTTTTTGGATTTTATCGTAGGTTGGTGGTAAGTTATAGGCACTCATTTTATTGATTTTTTTAATGATTTATACTGAGGGGTCTCCATAGCCCCCGCCTCCTGGCAATGTCAAAATCAATTCCTCATTTGGCATCAATTTATCAATCCCTTTCGCTGGCAATTTACGACCATTTGACAACTTTGCCGAGCCTTTTTTTCCAGATTGCCCACCGAACAAACCGTAGGCTTGCGTCTTGGTTTTCTCCGTAATGATGCTGATACTGAGGGGGTGCTGTCCGATATTTTTAAAACTAAAAATTTGTCCGTCGCCTCCTTTGAACCTGCCTTTTCCGCCACTACCTCGTGCTAAATTCTTTTGCGTGACCAAAACAGGACAGTCATTTTCAAGGACTTCAATAGGAACATTTGCTACATTTGTCGGAAAATGTAAACAAGCAATACCGTCCATCGTTGCCCGTGCGCCCGTACCTGCGGCAAGCATGATGTATTCCACAAATTCATCGCCATTATCCTTTTTTCCACTCAAAACCACTATCCAGACCGAGCCGCCACAATCGGCTTGCACACGGTCGGGAACGGCTTGCGCCAAGGCACCAAAAACGGGTGCGTGTAGCAAATTGCCTGTAATATGCCGTGCGCCAAGCGGCGAAGGTTTCTTTGCATTGAGTAAACAACCTTCGGGCGCAGTCACGCTTATGGGTCTAAAAGAGCCTTCATTATTAGGTATTTCGGGGCTAAAAACACATTTTATGGGATAAGCCGTGTAAGCATAAACATAATTCAAAACGGCATTAATTGCCAAAGGATGTGCGGGGGATGTACCGTCATAATCCACTGATATTGCATCATCTGCAATTGTTAAAGCGATTTTAAATTTTACAGGATTTTTTAACGCATCGCCATCGGCATCATATTCAAAGCGGTATGTGCCGTTGGGTGCTTGCAGAATGGCTTGACGCATGGCGCGTTCAGAGGCATTGATAATTTGTTCTGCCAAAGGGTCAAGTGCGGTCAAATTATTTTCAATCATCATCCGTGTTAAAGAACGAATGCCTTGGTCATTGGCAGCAACTTGTGCACGAATATCGCCCAACGTTTGCACGGCAGCACGGACATTGCCTTCCAATATTTTAAAAATCGTCTCATTCGCTACCCCTTCCATATAGAGTTTCAAGGGTGGTAAATACAAACCTTCTTCGTAAAAATCCCTTGCTCCTGCACCCCATAATGCGCCGCCAATATCGGGCGAATGAGCGATACAACCAATAAAGCCAATAAGGGATTTCGGATTTCGGGTTTCAGATTTCAGATACCCCCCCTCAGTATTTTCAAGGAAAATAGGTGAAACGATGCCAATATCAGGCTTATGCCCTGCACACAACCACGGGTCATTTGTAATCACAACATCGCCTTCTCGCCAAGTTTCTAAAGGGAAATAATCTTTTAAAAGGCTTTTCATTAAAAACGGTAAGACACCCAAAAACGAGGGCACACTCACGCTGGATTGCGCCACAGACTGCCCTTTTGTATCCATCAAAACAACAGCAAAATCGGCACTTTCTCTTGTTACAGTAGAAAAAGAGGTGCGTTGTAAGGTCGTTCCTGCTTCATCAACGATTGAAATAAGGCGTGACCATAATATAGAAAGAGAGATACTATCGAACATAATTTCTTAATTTAACGTCACTAAAATATTGCGATAAACATCTACAAAAAACGTACTATTCACCCCAATAACCGTTGTACTTTCCATCTCCTCCACAATAGCGGGTCCGTTGAAAATTTTATCAACAGGCAAGGCATATCGGTCATAAACAGGGCAATCAATACCTGCTTTTTCATTGGGTAAAAACACAGTGCGAGTACCTTTCAAATAGTCTTTTGATACTTGAAAAACAGTTTGCGAAGGGACTATTGTAGGCGATGCACCACTCACAACGACACGCCATGTGACGGCTTCTATTGGCACATTTTCAATGGTGCGTTGGTAGCGGAGCGCATATTCAGCTTTGAAATTATTTTCAATTTCTACAATACTTG
>JAYVKQ010000899.1:0-6864 GCA_043768285.1 Saprospiraceae bacterium
TGGGTTATATCAGTTTAGGGTTATCTAAATATCAATTACCGCATTATATATTCGTTACATTTCCGTTTGTGTCCATCATTACAGCCCGCTTCATCGTAGATATTTTAATTGGGCAAAAAGACTGGATAGTAAGTAAAATACTGAGGGGGGTGCATTGGTTCGTCATTACAGCTTTGTGGGCATTGCCTTTTTTGATAATGCATTATACTTTTCCTTCGTTTGGTATCACCATAGCGATTATGGCAATCGTTGGGGCGATATACCTCATATCTGCTTTGCAGCGTAAAAACATTGTACTTTCTACTGTTTATACAGTTATTAGCATCAATTTTTTCTTGAATCTGTATTTTTATCGCAATCTGTTGATGTATCAAGCGGGTAGTGAAGTCGGTAGATTTGTGGAATATAGCCTTATTCCCAGAGATAAATTTTTTACGTATAAATATCCCGCCACGAGTTCTCTCCATTTTTATGCAAAACGCACGGTACAAACCCTTGAAAACGTAGAAGATATACACCTCGGCGATTGGCTTTTGACGGATGAAAAAGGATTAGCGGAAATAGAAGCGGCTAATTTTCAAGTCCGCTACGACCAAACGGGTAATAGCTTTTCGGTAACAAATTTGACACCCGCCTTTATGAACCATATAACGCGGATGAATGAAGTAGGACAATATTATTTATTAGAGGTGATAGGGAAATTTGAGGGACAACCCGTGGAGGAAGTAGTAGAACCGACAAATGAAAATAATTGATTGATTTTCTCATATCTCTTCTTCTTTCAATACACCTTTACCATTCAAAGATTTATATCCTTTGATGATGCCGCGTGTGGCTTGACTTAAAAAATCTAATATTATTGTTTTTTCGGCAGTGATAGGCAAGCTGTTGGCAATTTCATCTACAGCGTGCCGATAGTTATAATCTTGCACAAATAATATGCGGTATATGTCACGGATATTGTCAATTTGCTCATACGTGAAGCCTTTTCGTTTCAATCCAACGCGATTAACACCTGAGTAAGATAGCGGCTCACGTGCCGCCACAATATAGGGTGGCACATCTTTACGCACCAAAGACCCACCGCCTACCATGACATCGCTGCCAATTTTCACAAATTGATGCACCGCCGTCATACCGCCCAACCGAGCAAAATCACCAATTTCGATATGCCCTGCCAAAGTTACATTATTGGCTAAAATGACATTGTTGCCTATAATACAGTCGTGTGCTACATGTACATACGCCATCAAAAGGCAATTTCTGCCAATTATGGTGCTGCCGTTGGCAGTTGTGCCAATATTTAAGGTGCAGTACTCGCGGACAATGGTGTTGTCGCCAATTTCGAGGAAAGTTCTTTCGCCTTTATATTTCAAATCTTGAGGAACTGAGGCGACTATAGCTCCATGAAATATCTTGCAATGGCTACCAATCCGCGCACCATCCATAATGCTTACGTGAGGAGCAATCCACGTACCATCACCGATTTCGACATCGGCGGCGATGGTTGTAAAAGGACCGATTTCGACATTGTTACCGATTCTTGCTTTTGGATGTATGACACTTAAATTACTAATCATTTTAGTTGATGTATCGAATGCGTCAGTTGGTAGATATTTACCCCCTCAGTATTTGGTCGTGAAAATTGATTTTAATAACTCGTTTTATATTTACCCTTCTAACGATAAAGAAGTATTTGACGTTGCGCCAAATAGTCAACTTCTTTTTTGAATAAGTGCCGTCAAATCAGCTTCTGACACTAACTTGTTGCCAACATAGCAATAGCCTTGCATATGCACAATCCCTCTACGAATGGGTTCTTTGAGTTCCATAACAAACATAATTGTATCGCCAGGTACTACTTTTTCTTTGAATTTGCAGTTGTCAATTTTCAAAAAATACGTATCCCATTGCTCCTCATCAGATGTATTTGCGAGTGCTAATATACCACCCGTTTGTGCCATAGCTTCTACTTGTAAAACGCCTGGGAAAACGGGATTGTTTGGAAAATGTCCTTCAAAAAACCATTCGTTCATGGTGATATTTTTCATACCAACAACACGCGTTGCTGATAATTCAATCACTTTATCTACCAACAAAAATGGAAACCTATGTGGTAGTTTTTTCATTATCTGAACGGTATCCAATATGGGCTTTTTGTTAGGGTCATACTTAGGCACGTTTTGATACTTACGTTGCTCTAAATAGTTCTTTTTCAAGAGTTTAGCAAATTCTGTATTGGCAAAATGTCCAGGTTTTTTTGCAAAAATTTTACCTTTAATGGGCTTACCTATCAAAGCTAAGTCGCCAATAACATCCAGAAGCTTATGCCGTGCAGGTTCATTCTCAAAATGCAATTGAGTGGTATTGAGTATCCCCGTTTTTTCTACCTTAATATTGGGTTTATTCAGTTTTTTTGACAAATCTGACAATTCGGTTTCTGACATTAATTTATCTACAATAACGACTGCGTTGTCTATATCTCCGCCCCGTATCAAGCCTTGTTCAAACAGGGTATTCAATTCATGCAAAAAAACGAAAGTGCGGCAAGGGGCAATATCAGTGGCATAATCATCTTTTTTAGTATCAAAATGTGCGTATTGATGCCCTAATACCTCGGAATTGAAATCAATCATAACGGTTAATGAAAATTCATCGGCAGGTAGTGCAATGAGTTCGATACCCAGTGCATCATCAATATATTGTATGGGTTCTTTTATTTCATAATATTCGCGGTCTTCTTCTTGCTCCTCAAATCCACACTGCGTTAATAATTCAACGTAAGGTTTGGACGAGCCATTCAAAATGGGTAGTTCGGATCCAGATATTTCAATCAACACATTGTCAATATGAAGCCCAATAATTGCCGAAAGCGCGTGCTCTACCGTACTGATGGTCACATCATCTTGGCTCAAAACAGTTCCACGATTGGTAGATACTACCTTCGATATATCGGCGGCGATACTCATTGTAGGCTCAATATCAGTACGTTGAAATTTTATCCCGTGCCCAACAGGAGCGGGTAAAAACGAAACGGTCACTTTTTTACCAGTGTGTAAGCCGATACCTTCGAGAGATGCAGATTGTTTTATCGTGTGTTGTTTCATAAATAGAATAGATGACTTGACGAGCGTTCAAAACCTTGAGTGTTCAAATAACTTTGGCACGGCTGAACTAACTAACTAATTGCCAATCCCAAAACATAGCCGTGTCATAGTTTAATGTACAGTCCCTCAAAACAGGGCAAAGATATATTTTTCTGTATATTTTATAATCATCTTGTCTTTGTTTTTCCCAAATTGAAATATCTTTGTGACAAGTTTTTATTTTAGAACGAAAATACAATAACTATTTCTATGGCTTACAAGCAAGACTTTACCTTCGTCGAAGGGACAGAACCACACCGATTAAGAACCAAAGAAATCATCACTAATCACCCAGAGGTCAAACAATTGATTGGCAAAAATCGTAGTACATTCCTCATTATTGTAGGATGTGTAGCGATTCAGCTTGTAATTGCTTACTTTTTGCGTGAGCAAAGCTGGTGGTTAATTGCGGCTTTGGCGTGGTTAGTAGGGGCATTTCCAACGCATACCCTGTTCGTATGTATTCACGAAGCCTCGCATAATTTGATTTTCAAAAAAGCAAGCCACAATGTGTTAGCGGGTATCCTTGCGAATATCCCGTCATTGGCTCCAACGGCTATTTCTTTCAAAAATTTCCATCTAAAACACCATGCCTTTCAAGGCGTACATGAGTTAGATGCCGATTTGCCTTCTTATTGGGAAGCCAAATTGATTAATAATTATTTTATTGGCAAAGCTTTGTGGTTGCTGTTCTATCCCGTATTCCAATCTATTCGGGTCATTCGTTGCAAAGAGGCAACCGAAATTGATAGATGGGTTGTGCTCAATATCGTTGTTCAACTGATAGCTGATGTGGCTATTGTCTATTTCTTTGGTTGGAAAGCAATGGCATATATGGGCTTGAGTTTCATGTTTTCGGTAGGCTTGCATCCACTCGGTGCGCGTTGGATACAAGAGCATTTTTTGGTGCTTGACCCTAATCAAGAGACTTATAGCTATTATGGTCAATTGAATGGTGTCAATCTTAATGTGGGTTATCACAACGAACACCATGATATGCCTTCTATTCCATGGAACAATCTGCCAAAATTAAAAACCATTGCTCCCGAATACTACGATAATCTGTTAGCGCATACGTCTTATACCAAACTATGGCTGCGTTTTTTATTCAGCCAAGAAGTTGGTTTATTTTCCCGTATCATGCGCAAAGAACGTGGTCGTGTATCCATGCAAGATAAATCTACACCCGACATGGATTTGATAAAAAGTGGGGTATAGTTTTTTCAACTAAATTGTAAAAAAAAAGGCTATTTCATTTAAGAAATAGCCTTTTTTTTTACAGTTTTATTGAAAAAATGGTAAAAATACTGAGGGGGTATCTCAAGAAATGAAAACGCTTTTCATATAAATTTTAAAATTCCAAAATATCTAATACATTTGACCGTAATAAAAAAAAGCACCCATAATGTAAAATATGCGTACATACCATCGGCTTTAATACATAAATTTGTTGCCTTATAAAAAAGACGTAAAAATATGCGTAAAATAGTCGGTGGATTGATAAAACGTGCCTTTTCTTTGGCGGGTAAAATACAAGGATTGGGGCAATCACCTTTGCAATTGCAACAGCGCACCTTACGTCGTTTGCTACGCAAAGCGAGAGATACTGCCTTTGGTAGGCATTATCATTTCGAGGATATACTAAATTCAAATGACCTCACCACTGCATATCAAACTGACATTCCTTTTTTTGATTACGACAAAATCCATGATGAATGGTGGCATCGCGCCTTAGAAAACGAAGAAGATGTGACGTGGAAGGGCAAGGTCAAATATTTCGCACTGAGCAGCGGGACTACAGGTGCGCCAAGCAAGTATATACCCATGACAAAGGATATGCTCCGCGCTATTCGGAAAGCGGGCATGAAGGCTTTTTACGCCTCTACACGCTTTGGATTGGAGCCTGATTTTTTTACAAAACAAGGGCTTTTTATTGGCGGTTCTACATCTTTGAAAGAACAGGGCGATTATTTTGTGGGCGATATGAGTGGTATCAATGTCAAACGTCGCCCTTTTTGGCTTATTCCTTTTTCGCATCCGAATAGTCGTATTACAGCCATTGCAGATTGGAACAAACGTTTGGATGTGATTGCTCGTAATGCGCCAAAATGGGATATTGGCTACGTGACGGGTATCCCTTCGTGGGTGCAATTGATGATTGAAAAAGTAGTCGCCTATAATAAGGTGGATAATATCCATGAAATATGGCCTAATTTGCGCGTATTCGTGCATGGTGGTATCGCGTTTGAACCCCACCGCAAGGCTTTTGATCAATTGATGCACAAGCCGATGACGTATCTTGATACTTATTTGGCTTCAGAAGGCTTCATCGCCATTCAAAATCGCCCCGAAACACAATCTATGGCGTTGATTTTGAACAATGGTATTTTTTTTGAGTTTATTCCATTTAATGATACTCATTTTTCAGCCGAAGGTAATTTAATAGGCAAACCCAATGCCTTGACTATCAACCAAGTGCAATTAGGCGTGGATTATGCTTTGGTCATCAGCACTTGCGCAGGAGCATGGCGGTATTTGATTGGTGATACGGTGCGGTTTACCGATATTGAGCGCAAAGAAATTGTCATTACGGGCAGAACCAAACATTTTCTAAGCGTTACGGGCGAACATTTGTCGGTAGATAATATGAACCAAGGCATACAATATGCACAGGATATTTTAAAAACGGACGTTAAAGAATATACGGTGGCAGCGATTGAGACAGAAAAAGGGTTTGCCCACCGTTGGTATATTGGTTGCACCCCCTCAGTATCTGCCGAAAAATTTAAGGCATTATTGGACAAAAAGCTCTGTGACTGTAATGATGATTATGCCACCGAGCGTAGTTCCGTTTTGGGCGAACCGCAAGTGACACTATTACCGCACGCTGTTTTTTATGCTTATATAAAATCGAAAGGTAAAATTGGTGGGCAAGCTAAATTTCCGCGTGTCATGAAAAAAGAGCAATTTGCAGAGTGGGAAGCGTTTATTAATAATACGCAATAATATCTGTCCAATCCGCCCAATCCGTGTTCCTAATAAAATCTTTCAGCTATGAAAAAAATACAATTTTTAATCCTTTTTTCTATTCTAACCCTATGTCTTTGGGGTCAAAAATCGCCCGTTTTCACAGTAGAAATCAGTAGCGATACCGTTGGTCTAAATGGTACTTTGGAAGTACAATTCATCATCGAAAATGGGCAAGTAAAAAAATGGGCACCTCCTGCCTTTGATGGCTTCGATGTGCAAGGTCCCTCAACGTCCAATATGATGAGCATGGTTAATGGTGATGTTTCTCAAAAAATGATTTACACTTATTTCCTAACGCCCAAAGAAATAGGTCGGTTCACTATTGGTAAAGCAAGCGTCAATACTGAGGGGGGTGAACTCTCAACAAATGAAAAAAAAATCCTCGTTTTGAAAGAATATGTAGGGCGCAATAAAACAAAAAATCAGTCCTTTTTTGGTGATGAGGATGACCTTTTTTTTAGACGGCGTGCAATACCCGCTCCTCCTCAAACACCCACAATACCCGAAACACCTAAAAAGAAAAAGTATGAAACTGAAAAAATATAAGCAGTAACTATGGATAATATAATGACAATCAATATTTTAAGAAATATATTTATAAAAGCTCTAACAATTCAGCATATGAACATTATGGTGGCATCGGAAGGGCGATTGAAATCGCCCGCTATTGATATTGACCACGAAAACC
>JAYVKQ010000900.1:0-2753 GCA_043768285.1 Saprospiraceae bacterium
GAAGTATCACCATTGTATTCCATGTCTGGTTTCGGGGCAATGATGGGGTTTATGTATCTTCTTTTTGTTGTACCCTTTTTCCTTATTTCCTTATATACCTACCGCTTTGGCACAAATACAAAAGCCGCCTTATATGCCACTGATACTACTAAAATGACCGAAGCGTTCAAGCAATTGCGCAATCTTTTCCGCTTTTACGGTTGGCTAACGGCTATTATCTTAGTCATTTACGCGCTTGTTTTTATATTTGCTATTGCGGGAGCCGCGTTTATGGGCAGCAAAATGTAATATATTGATTGTCAATACATTAAAATAAATTACGATTTGTGCAGCCGTCACTACGTGACTATCCGCTTTTATTTTCTACGTTATATCTACCGAAATGTCGTAGCTAACGCTACTTTACACACCTAATGTTGTACCAAAAGTAGCGTTAGCTACGACATTTCGGTAGATATAACGTAGAAAATAAAAGCGAATAGTCACGTAGTGACGGCTGCACAGGTTTGGCATAACAAGACAGCACCCCCTCAGTATTTTAGACCTAAATAAAAGTTGAAACGATATTTAAAAAACAAACATATAAAATATGACTGCACAAGAGCAAAGCATCTTAAAATCATTAGAAAAATTACTAAAAACATATAGAACAGTCTTGCGCGATGCGGCGGATACTATACGGACACAGGACATATCGAACTACCCTATTTTCGTAGCTGCCAAGCAACCAATAGAGGTCGGTATTCCCCTATTACAAAAAGGGCAAATTGCGGACGATTGGCTTATAAATGCATCAACTTTGGAGGAATTTCATGCAAAACAAATTATTAGCGTGGATAGAGTTGAAGAGTTTAGAGATTTATATCGTAAGAACATTAATGAGATATGCGTGGCTGCTATCATCGAAGGTGGTGCTAAATTTTTGTTTATTCTATAATATTTTTTGCATAACCCGAAAATATCATATATTTGGTACGAAACTTGAAAAATTTAACTATTGACATGTATTCTGCATGGCGACAGACATTTTTCACAAAATACCAACTCATAAGATACCTTGAGCTAAACCGACTATCATAATGGAAGCTACTTTAACCTTATCTGCTACACAAACGATGAACAAAGCCACCAACATCAATGTACTCCTTATCGAAGACAATCCGGGTGATGCCCGTTTGGTCGAAATCCTATTGGAAGATAGTGGTTTCGATTGTCGTGTAGATAATAAAATGTCATTGGAGGAGGGTATTCAAGCCCATTTTGATAAAGAATATGGTGTAGTTTTGCTCGATTTGACTTTGCCCGACTCGCGCGGCTTCGAAACCCTACAGCGTTTCATCAAAGCGCATAGCGATGCAAATGTTATCGTTATGACAGGTTTGATGGATAAGGAATTGGGCTTAAATGCAGTACGTGCAGGCGCACAAGACTTTTTGATGAAAGGTGGTTTCGATTCTGAACTCTTAGCCAAAACGCTCCACTACTCCATCGAGCGCAAAAACGCCTTGAGTACCCTTGCGGAGTCGCAACGCGCCCGTGAGGTTGCTGAAGAATCGGCACGTATGAAGGAGCAATTCATTGCCTCCATCAGCCACGAAATGCGCACGCCAATGAATGCTATATATGGTATGAGCAACCTTTTGGCACAAACCAATTTGGATGTTGAGCAGCGTTCCTATATTGATTCGGTGAAGCAATCGAGCGAAATTCTATTGGGCGTTATCAACGATATTTTGGAAATTTCGACCCTCCAAAATGGCAAGATGGAATTTGATTGTAAAGATTTTGATATGAAAGAGTTGATGAATAACCTCATCAACGTGATGCAATATAAAAAAGATGAAAAAATCATTGATTTTATCTTAACTATTGACCCCTCAGTACCACAATTCTTAAAAGGCGATAAATTGAGATTTAATCAAATTTTATTCAATATCGTTGGCAATGCTGTTAAATTTACGGATAGAGGGCACGTCAAAATTGGTGTCCATATGCTTGACCGCAACGGTGAGGATTGTCGTTTGAAATTTACAATTCAAGATTCAGGTATCGGTATTCCTGCCGAAAAAGTAGATACGATATTTGAAACCTTCACCCGTATCCGTACTAAAGACCGCATATTTGAAGGTACAGGTTTAGGCCTTGCGATTGTAAAAAACTTGGTAATGCAACAAAACGGTAAAGTATGGGCAACCAGCGAACTGGGTCAAGGCACGACCATGCACGTAGAAATGCCGTTTGTTATTTCTAATAAAGTCGTATCATCAGAGCCAGAAGTGAAAATACCCGCCGATTTTGAATTGTCAAAAGGGCGCACTTTCAAGCTATTGCTCGTAGAAGACCACAAAATGAACCAAATTGTGGCGACAAAACACTTACAAAAGCAATTTCCAAGTATCGAACTCACCATTGCTAACGATGGCGTTGAGGCAATTGAATTGTTGAAAAATGTAGGCAATATTTTTGAGGTGATATTGATGGATATTCAAATGCCTAAAATGGACGGCAACGAAACTGTGGCACATATTCGCGCCAATATGCCTGAAATTACCGCCCCTGTTTTAGCTATGACTGCTCACGCTTATATTTCTAAAGATAATATTTTCAAAAGCTACGGCTTCGATGATTTTGTTTTGAAACCATTTGTACCCGAGGATTTGTTCGCTAAGGTGCATAAGTATATTAATGTGTAAATAAGTATGAAGTATGAAGTATGAAGTATTTTGCAAAATACTTCATACTTCATACTTCAT
>JAYVKQ010000901.1:0-11017 GCA_043768285.1 Saprospiraceae bacterium
TTTTTATGGCGCGGCTCGCGCCATAAAAAGAAAATCAAAAACCTTCTTGTATTTTTTGAACTTTTTAAAATGCCAAAGTAGAATTAGTTCAAAAAATTATAAAAAAATTATACTTTTTTTATAATTTTAAATACTATTGATAATCAATGCTTTACGAACAAAATAGCTTTGATATTATTTTTTTTCTGAAATTTAAAGCTAAGAAAAACAGGGTATATCATTCCATTTCAAACATTTACTGGCATAGCCTTTGCCTTATATAAAACATAATACAATTTTAAAAACCGAGGCTTACCTCCCGCCTTACTGGAATAATTAAGAATGACGATTAGATTTTTTCAACTTGTTTTCTTAAAAAGTTCTGATACGAATTTCAACTTAGTTTAATTTTTAAGAAATCCTGTATTTGGATTTTATGGCTTTTTTCGGACTTCTATTCACCTTCAATTGGTTTGAATATAGACTTATAAAGCTGTGATAATCAAATACATACGTTCTGAACCGTCCCTTGACAAAGCGCGGAAAGGAACAATAATGCAACGAACTTACTAAAACTTATTTCTAATATCCATAACGAATCTTGCAACTATGAGAACTTTAATTTTATGCGCTGCCTTCATCGCAGCCCTATCAATCGGTCAATCTTTCGCAAATCCTAATGCACGTATCAACGATTACGTGTCTCAATATCTCGACATCGCTTCTTTTGAATCTGCACGAGGCGGTATCCCAGTTAGTATCATCTTAGCACAGGGCATTTTAGAGTCCGATTGCGGTAATAATAAATTGGCAAGAGTTGCCCATAACCACTTCGGTGTAAAGTGGAAGTCTAACGCTGACGGCGTGTACGTCACTCAACAAGATGATGACAAGGACAAATATGGCAGACCAATGCCTTCAAAATTTGTCAAATATGCTTCTGCACAAGAATCATACTACCAACACACTGAATTTTTGAAAAAAGAGCGTTATGCGGCTCTTTTCCAATATGAGCGCACCGACTATCGCCAATGGGCAATGGGTTTGCAAAGATGTGGCTATGCTACTGACCCGCAATACGCTCAAAAATTAATTAATATTATTGAAAGAAATCAACTATATCAGTTTGATATTCCGATGGTTTTATCCCTTGAAGATGAAACGGAGGAGCCATATGCACACACAGAAGAAATAGCTGCTACTACAACCTACACGACTGAAACTGAAAGCCATAATTTGACAGAATCGTACAACGAAACTATCGGTCAAAGAAGTGAAATGTGGGAAACTAAAAAGCCAGCATCTATTACTAATGAAAACAGCTTGTTTGAAATCGTCACTGATTTTACACCAGCACCAAAAGTTAAAAAAAGTACGCCGAAAAGCGGAATTAAGAATAATTGATTTGTATTCGTTTTGGATGAAATTGTTGAGGCAGAGCGTCGTTAGACATTCTGCTTTTTTTTTATTGCATCAAAACACATTCAATTATTTTATAATATAAATAAAAACACGAATTTTCCGAATTTTAAATAAGAATAATACCAATCATTACATATAAATTGGAGAAATTTGTCTTCTAATTCGAGCAATTCGTGTTTAGTGGTTTAATGATTTAATTTTCATTTTTTTTTGAAAATAATGAAAGTATAAAAACTACCTTTCAGTTATTTTTGTTTAGTAATCAAGACCCCTCAGTATTTTAGACTATTTGAATTGGGATGTTAAGGATATATAAGATGCTAAAGATAGTTTGCCGCAAGCGATGTCAATTGCTAATGTGTTTGAAATTATCCTTAGCATCTTATACATCCTTAAATCCTAACTCTAATATCACTCAATCTTAAATTTTTGGATTATGAAAGTAGATGATTTGCTACAACAAGCAGCAGCCAGTGCATATTTAACGTCTGAAGAAGGCTTGTTCTTATTTGAAAACGCAGCAACGGCGGAACTGATGTACGTGGCAAACGCGCTACGTCAGCAAAAAGTGCCGAATAACAAGGTGACTTGGATTATTGACCGCAACTCCAATACCACCAATGTGTGCAATGCGAATTGCAAGTTCTGCAATTTTTACCGCCGCTTGGGTCATGGCGAATCCTATATCACTACTATTGATGAATATAAACAAAAAATAGAAGAAACCTTTGAATTTGGTGGCGAGCAACTCCTTTTGCAAGGTGGGCATCACCCCGATTTGAGTTTGGCTTATTATGTAGATTTATTTAAAAGCCTTAAAGAACTTTACCCTAAACTCAAATTACACGCCCTCGGACCACCCGAAATTGCGCATATCACAAAGTTGGAACAAAGCACACACAACGAAGTATTGAAAGCCTTGAAGGAGGCAGGTCTCGATTCGCTACCGGGCGCAGGGGCAGAAATATTAGATGACCGCGTGCGTCGCCTTATCTCGAAAGGAAAATGTGGCGCAGAGGAATGGCTCGAAGTGATGCGCCAAGCCCACCAGTTACACTTAACAACCAGTGCTACTATGATGTTTGGACATATAGAAACCAATTTGGAGCGTTTTCAACATTTGGTGAAAATAAGAGAAGTGCAAGCCCAAAAGCCCGAAACAGCAAAAGGTTTTATAGCTTTTATACCGTGGCCCTTTATGGACGAGGATACACTTTTGAAAAAACTAAAACGCGCTCGGAATACCGTAACGGGTGATGAATACGTGCGCATGATAGCCATGAGCCGTATTATGCTGCCAAATGTGACAAATATTCAGGCTTCTTGGCTAACAGTGGGTAAGCAAGTCGCACAAGTATGCCTACACGCGGGGGCAAATGATTTTGGCAGTATTATGATTGAGGAAAATGTAGTGTCAGCCGCTGGTGCAGCGTTTCGTTTTACCGCCAACGGCATTCAGCAAGCCATACGCGATGCAGGCTATACCCCTCAGTTGCGCAATCAACAGTATGAATATAGGGAATTGCCGCATAATATGAAACAACAGGCGTTGAATACAGCGACAATGATAGTGGATTAGTAACTCTTTAGAACAGGCACTAATTCTCACTACTTATAACTGTTTTATAGAAATAAATTAGTGAAAATTAGTGTAATTAGTGGCTGTTCTAAAGAGTTACGTGGATTAAATATATCATTACTTCTGTTCATTCAAAGCCCAATCATATTCTAAAAAATCAATTTGCGCATTATCTGCCAATTTCATATCAGAATAGCGGTTAATAAATGCCACAACTGAAGGTTCTACTTTTTTAAAATCACCAGCAAACCATGTGAAAAGCTTTGACACCTCCGCTTTATTCGCGCTTGTGATTTTATTGCGGAAAGTATCTTTTAAAAAATCACGCGCTTGCACGTCCAATTGTTTCTGCAACCCCTCTGCCCTATATGCCTCTCCCAAGAGTTTTGGGCAACTCATAGATGCACAATTCAAAGCAAAATGCACGCGCGGGTCGTTGAACGTAGGGCGCACAATATTGTGTTCGATATTGTTTAAACTATAGGTGCGCTTTTCAATTTTGATAAATTCTATTGTCCACGTATCACTCACAAAAGGCACACCTTTTTTCACATCTTTAATACTTTGAACAGGGTAATAATTGCATATTAGCTTGATAGTGAACGCATTATAGGCATTGAGCCAATATGCCAAACGCTCATCGCGCGACCAGTTTTTTTCATTCGGATGGTTCTTTGAAAGCAAATCAAGATAGCTATTGAAGGCAAGGCTATCTTTAATAAAGCCTTTATAACTCACCATCCCCTCAGTATTGACGTACTTTCGAAGAAGGCTATCAAACAGAGCATGGCTTATGGGTTTTGAATCCGATTCGGCTTCTTTTATTTGTCTAAAACAAGCGGTAAAAGTGCTAATAACAAGCAATAAAACGGTTATTTTGGTAATTCTCATTGACATAATTGAATAAGTAAATTTTTTACAATATAGGTTTAAAAACTTTTCCCAAAAAGCTGTCATCGCGAGCGCAGCGAAGCAATCTGTGGCATACTTCGGATGTTTAAACGTTTACATTATCGAGCAAGTGCGACAGATTGCTTCGTCATGCTTCCATCGTGATGCGACATCGTACCCCCTTGCAATGACAACTTTTTTATATTATGAACTACTTTTCATACCACAAAAATAGCGGATAAACATCACAAACAGTTCACAGATTATATATACGTTAGAAGGGCACATAAAGATTTTTAAAAAAAAGCAGAAAAATATTTGCAAATCAGAAAGGAAGGAGTAACTTTGTATTTCAAAGTTCTTTTATTGAATCATTTCCAAACAATAACCCTTATATTCTACACAATCTGATATGACAACGCATCAGGAACATTTAAAAGATTTGCGCGAAATACGCGTTTTGATGGAACGGTCAAGCCGATTTATTGGTTTGAGTGGGCTATCTGGCGTGGCAGCGGGATTTTCAGCTCTGGCAGGGGCGGCAGTGGTCTATTCTTATTTGGATATTACGCCGTTTCAAACTGACCATAGCTATCTTTATTACGCCCGCGCTTTGAGCGCCAGCAAGTGGGGTTTGAACTATACGCAGTTTCTCCCGTTGGTAGGTTTGGCAACCGCATTGTGTGCTATCGTATTTGGCGTATTTTTTACAACGCGCCGCGCTCGTCAAAAAGGACAGACAATATGGGACAAAACGGCAATGCGCCTATTGGGGAATATGGCTATCCCTTTGATAGCAGGCGGCGGCTTTTGCTTTGCTTTATTGTCGCACGGTACATTGGGCTATATTGCCCCCGCAACCCTTGTTTTTTACGGTTTAGCTTTAGTAATTGGCAGTAAATATACACTACACGATGTTTTTTACTTGGGTATTGCGGAAATTGTTTTGGGCATATTAGCGATGTTTTTCTTAGGATTTGGGTTAGAATTTTGGGCAATTGGGTTTGGTATTTTGCATATTGTCTATGGAGCGATGATGTATTTTAAATATGAAAGAGAATAAGCAAACGTGAAAGATATTCTACAAAATTTGAACAATAAAGCCTTTGACAATCGGGTTAGGCTCGGTATCATGTCAATGCTGATGGTGAATGACTGGGTGGAATTCAGTACGTTCAAGGAGATGCTTGACCTGTCGGACGGCAATCTGGCAAGCCACATGACGACTTTGGAAAAAGAAGGTTATATCGAAATACGCAAGCAATTTGTAGGAAAAAAACCACAGACTACTTATTCGGCAACCATCCTCGGTAGAAAAGCATTCACAGACCATTTGACTGCATTGGAAAATCTGTTGAAAAATTTAAGTTAATACACCCATGCCACCGTTTAAAACGGTGGCATGGATTGGATAGCAAATTAGCTCTAATCATGAACGAGCTAATTTTTTTGAATACATACTTTGAAATTCAAAGTTCTTTTATAATATAAAATATTTAAAGCAATGAAAACGTTTTATCAAAAATTACACACACACCGCGAAGCTATTTTATCTAAGATAGTGGCTATTCAAATGCCTATTTACAAAGCCTTAGTGCCGCGCAACAAGGCATGGAAACTGACAAAAGACAATCTACGCCTTTTTCCAAAAGGGACATTGGGTAAAGATGTATCCGAATTTATTGACACCCACGATTTTGATATGCTGCCCTTCCTCGAAACACACGATTTTTACCACGTTTTATTGGGCTATCAACCCCATATTGTCGATGAAGCACGTTTGTATTTTTTCCTATTCGGCAATGGCAAACACTCCATCGAGGTGATTGGAACGGTCTTAATCTCACTCTTTTTGCTACCCGACTATTGGGGCGATTTGTTCAGACATTACCAACGCGGAAAGGCAGCGCGTAGCATAGCCAAATGGGATTTCCGCTATCTATTGCATGAAGACACGCAAATACTGAGGGGTATCATTTTTGAAAAACAGGAAGCTCGATTTTATGTATAATTTATTTGGCGGGTACGAATGAGTTTAACCGAGCACATCATTTTGACGGAGATTTGACAAGCGCTGAGAATAAAAAAATATGAATTGTAACTAATTTACGTTTGATTTATGATAAAAACGGCCCACGAATTCCTAATTTTTAAACATTTAATCTATTTCAAATCATGGCAAGACCTATTCTAACCAACGTCCTTGTCCTCGTGGGGGCAATACTCTATAACGTTATTTTTTGGCAAGAGAAAATGGGTGTAAATACACTTATTTTCACACTATTCCTTTTGGGTAGTTTGTATTTTTTAAATAAAGAAGCCTTTCAAACCCGCTCTGTACAAATAACGGCGGGTGGCACATTACTACTATCGCTTATGGTTGTGTGGCATAACTCATTGATTGCCAAAACGATATATACGTTGAGCTTTATGGTTTGCATAGGATTGGTACAACGACGCGAGATTAGATTTTTACTTTTAGCCTTTATGGTTTTTCTATCCAATGTCTTTGAAACGCCAATTCATATACTCAACAACCTAAAATCGCTGCCGATACTGAGGGGGGGGCATGGCATTGCTAAAAGTTTAAAATTGATATTTATTTCTGTTTTGATATTACCCGTTTTTTATATACTTTACTATTTCGCCAATCCCAAATTTTCGGAATTGTCCGATAAATTTTGGGGTCATGTGTTCGAGTGGCTGAATTTTGATTGGAATTTGAGCCGCGTATTTTTCTTTTTGGGTGGCTTGATGCTTGTTGGCACTGCCCTATGGAAACATACCCGCGACTATTTCGCCCAACAAGACAACGCCTACGCCATGGAACTTGACGAAGCAACATACAATGACGAAGAACAGCAATTGCGCCTTTTCGATATGGACGAAAAAACGACCTATATGAGTGCCACTATATTGGTCGCATTGCTCAATATCATGCTTTTTTTCAACAATATCTTAGATTTTACCTACGTATGGTTGAGCAATAAGGTGGATAAAACGGCTGCCGAACTCAAACAATACGTCCATGAAGGCACATATTTCCTCATCGCGGGTATCGTTTTGGCAATTGTGGTCATTATGTACCTGTTCAAAGGGCGCGTCAATTTTCTCGAAAACAACAAAATACTGAGGGGGTTGTCGTATGCGTGGATTGGGCAAAATGCGTTTTTAGCCTTGTCGGTTGGTATGCGCAATTGGGAATATATTGACCATTATGGCTTGGCATATAAGCGCATCGGTGTGGTGGTGTTTTTGATATTGGTACTATACGGGCTATATCTGATGTATGTCAAAATCACCGAAAAGCGCACCCTTTTTCACTTCCTCACAAAAGGCAGTTGGGTGATATATGCGGTGATGGTTGCCGCGTGTTGTATCAATTGGGACGTTTTTATCACACGCTACAATCTAACTACAGATACCAAAAGCCATTCGATTGACGTTCCTTTTTTAGTACGAACAGTATCTGATAAAAACCTCTATTTGCTGTACGAAAACAGGGCAAAACTGATAGAAAAAATGCCAAATAAGCCTTTTGAACAAGAGTTTTATTGGGATTTGAATATTCCTAATTTTGCTAATGATAGCCTGAAAATAAGCTATTTGGATAGGCTTTTAGAAGAAAAAAAATATAATTTCCTACAAGAGCAAAAGTTTTATACGGCTTTCTCTTGGAATTTTGCAGATGCAAAGAATATTAGTTTTTTTAAGAAATAAGAGTAGTGAATTGAGATTTAGAGAATAGAGATTAGAGATTAGAGATTGTGCATTTTCATGATATTTGGCAGGGCGATTGAAATCGCCCCCTATTGATGGATTTTGTGGGTAAAATCAATAGCGGGCGATTTTAATCGCCCTGCCAAATGTCAAGGAAATCTCTAATCTCAAAATCTCTAATCTCTATAAATTTAACGCACTTTAAAATTTAAACAAATTAGCCATGATTTTGAGCATTATTAAATCACTGTTTCGCAATGAGCGTCAATACAAACTATTTTTGATATTGATATTGACGACTTTATTTGATTTTTCTTTAATTTTCTATCGTCTCTACCACACGCAATATGATGTGGCAGCAATAGATACGACGACTGATATGCTCGAAACACGGGGCATATTTGGGACGTTTTTCTTCCTTATTTGGAATTTATTTTTGGCGTGGATACCGTATTGGGTCGCCTTGTCCTTAGATGTATATACCCGCTTACGGCGTACCCCCTCAGTATTGTCCATCGTTTTTTTACTGTGTTTGTGGCTCTTATTTTTCCCAAATGCGCCGTATATCGTTACCGATTTGCTGCATTTTAAATACACCACAGGCGCGGTGCCGTTTTGGTACGACCTTATGCTGTTGGTTTCCTTCGCGTGGACGGGTTTGATATTGGGTTATTGTTCATTATTTGAAGTACAGCGCGTGTTAGATACGTATTTTTCTAAAAAAATAACGTGGGCATTCATCGTGGCAGCAATATGGTTGGGCAGTTTCGGGGTTTATATGGGTCGCTACCAACGGTGGAACTCTTGGGATGCTTTTACGCATCCATTCAGCTTGGTGCGTATGCAAATTCACGTATTGGCTAACCCTTTGGACTATATCGGCACGTTGGGCGTGGTGGTGGTTTTAGGAGGTTTTATGCTGTTGGGGTATATGACTTTGAGCGCGATGAGGAGGGCTTAATAATTCTAAAAAAAATGTGTCATTGCGAGGAGGTACGACGAAGCAATCTGTGGCACTTTGCAGGATGCAATTCGTTATATTTAAACGAAAAACATTGATTTTAGCAATAAATTTCGTGGTAAATGGGGCAGATTGCTTCGTCGTACCTCCTCGCAATGACAGCTTTTTTTAAGATATATATCACTCCAATATCTGCAACTTCGCAAATTTCAAAGCAATTTTTTTCGTCTCATTCAAATCTTTGAAATGAATAGCGGCAATCGGATTGTCCTTGCCGCCTTCGATGGCTTTCACATCCCCCTCGCCGAAGCGGAGATGCAGTATTTTCATACCTGCGCTTATTTTTTCAAACGGCGATGGCTTGAACGAAGCGGGGTCAACCTTCGGTTCTTGCACTCTGGCGGTTGGGCGAATGAAGCCCGTCACTTTAGCGCGTTGTTCCATTACGGCATCGCGGCGTTGGTTCATACCACTCAATCCATCCAAATGCTCACCACTGATTTCTTCTAAAAAACGGCTGGGTTCAGCGTACTTCATTTGCCCATGACGATAGCGACTGGTAGCATGGGTCAAGGTCAAATATTGCTCTGCGCGGGTTATCGCTACGTAGAACAAACGCCGTTCTTCATCCAAACCTTCGGGCGTATCTTTCGACATAAACGAAGGGAACAAATCTTCTTCTAAACCACTGACTATCACAGACTTATACTCCAAACCTTTTGCCGAATGTACCGACATAAGAGTGACAACATTGGCATCTTTATCATCATTATTAGTATCTGTGACCAAGACAATATTTTGCAAATAGGTAGATAGCGATTTATCGGGCATGATAATATCATCTACCACTTCATCATTTTCCGAAAATTCTTGGATAGCGTTTAAGAGCGCGTCCACGTTGTCTTTGCGCCCGATACCCTCCAAACTTGTGTCTTGTTTCAGCATATCTATCATGCCCGATTGCTTCGCCATATAGGAGGCGATTTCAAAGGCATTTGCTTTTTTTGACCTTTGGATAAAGGTATTCATCAGCATAACGAAATTTTGAATAGCCGTTTTTTCACGTGGCGTACCTTCATATTTGGGCAAAGTTGCCCACAGTGTTTGTTGGTTTTGGGCAGAAAGTAGCGCGATTTTATCTACTGTTGCATCGCCAATGCCACGGCGCGGATAGTTGATAATGCGGCGCAATGCTTCATCATCGTTTTGATTGACCACCAAACGCAGGTAAGCGACCACATCTTTAACCTCTTTTCTATCATAAAACGACATACCGCCATAGACGCGGTAGGTCAAATCGCACCGCCGTAACGCTTCCTCAAAGGGGCGCGACTGCGAGTTGGTACGGTAGAGTATCGCAAAATCTTTATTCGATAAGTGATAGCGGTTTTTTTGTTCTAATATCAAGTCCGCAACCCGTTTGGCTTCCTCTTGGTCGCTTTGGGTTTTGACCAATTTTATGCGTTGTTCAGCAATTTTATCTGTCCAAATCGTCTTTTTTATCTGTTTTCGATTGTATGCAATTACCTCATTGGCAGCCTCTACGATATGGTGTGTTGAGCGATAATTTTGCTCCAATTTGAAGGTTTGGAGGTTATTGAAATCATTTTTAAAATCGAGAATATTGTCAATAGTTGCGCCACGAAAGGCGTATATTGATTGTGCATCATCGCCGACCACACAAACATTTTGCTTGCTGTTAGGATAGACCACCAATTTTTTAACAATGGCGTATTGCAAATAATTCGTATCTTGAAACTCATCTACCAACAGATACTTGAATCGTTGGCGCAATTTATCCGTTACTTCTGGAAAATTGTGCATCAAAACATAGAGTTGAAACAGCAAATCGTCAAAATCCATAGCACCCGCGCGTTTGCAACGGCTCATATATTCGGCGTAGATGCGGTAGATATACGGACGTTTAGTACCTTTATCTTGCGCCATCAGTTCCACGTTTTTTTCGTAGGCTTGCGGCGATATGAGGTTGGATTTTGCAGAAGAAATACGGCTCAATATGGCATTTTCGTTGTATTGCTCTTTGCCCAGACTTAGCTCTTTGATAATGGTTTTGATAAGGCTTTTGGCATCGTCCATATCATAAATCGTGAAGTTGGAAGGGTAGCCGATTTTATCCGCCTCCCCCCTCAGTATTCGGGCGAAAATGGAGTGAAAAGTGCCTGCCCATACCTTTTGCGCCTTCGCACCAACCACTTTTTCGATACGCTCTTTCATCTCGCGGGCGGCTTTGTTGGTGAAGGTGAGTGCCAATATTTCCCACGGCGCAACGCCTTGTTCAATCAAGTAAGAGATGCGATAGGTCAAAACGCGGGTTTTGCCCGACCCTGGTCCAGCCACTACGAGAACGGGACCTTCACTATTGGTCACGGCTGCCCGTTGTATATCATTGAGTTCGTTAAGATATGCCGCCATATTTTTAATGGATAATTGACAATGGAAAATGG
>JAYVKQ010000902.1:0-10932 GCA_043768285.1 Saprospiraceae bacterium
ACAGCAACTACCTTTATGCCAGTTAAAGCCGTAGGGCAAATGACAGGAACAGAAGCAACAGCAATGGAAGCCGTAGGATATACGCCAGCCCAAATCAAAGAAGTAGCTACTATGCAAGAGTACATACTAGAATGGCTATACAAAGGAAGTAAGAATATCCCCTACAGTGCTACGGCTAGACAAGCCGCCAATATATTTAGTGGCAGCTGGGAAAGTGCAGCAGAAGCAGCAGAAAAAAAGTAATTTAATCCTATCACCAAAGAGAGAAAGGGAATAGCTGAGAATAGAACAGCAGCCCTTTCTTTTCTTTTAATTTAATTGGTATGCCTACGCATCAACCCACAGTAATCAATAACGAGTACGCTTACTTTACTTGGCAACACACAGCAGGTAAGAGGTACCAAATTATCAATACGACTCTACCCGCTTTGGGGATTAGGCTATCAGCTAATATAGTTCGTATAGATGAAAACGGCGAGCAGATTATAGTCAGCAATGCTATTATACCAGCTACTCGCCCAAATAATACCTATGATATAGATTTGACTTACAAGCCCGATACAGACTTTGCGGGCGACGGTGTGTATAGATACTGCGTTACACCAATACAAACTCTTTACAATCAGTCTAATGCCACTATCATAAGCGGCAGAGTAGGACGTACCATTACTACTTTTCCCGTTATCGCACCGACAGACACCATACAACAGGTAAGAGTGGGTAGTATTATCTTATACGATAGTACTATAGATGGGTCTGCTGATTTCTCTAATCCGCCAACTTCTTTGGCAAACGTTACCAACGGCATACTCAACTACCTTAATACGTTTGTCAATTCACTAGGTAGCTATAATGCACGGTGGGTCGCGCCTAACGTTTCAAATGGCTATATTGACGACAGCCCAGTTCCCAGCGTGTGGAGATTGGTAGTAGAAGCCACAGCGCCAGGCATAGACATAGCTGCAACTACAGCCTTATTGGGTATGCAGACTACGTTCAATACGACGACGACAATAGCCAGCGTTCACCGTTGCGTACTCTTTATTCCCGACGTGGAAGCCCCAACGGGCTATGAGTACATTAGCTCCTTTGTCATTAACGGCACCAATGTAGTAACGAGTCCAATTCATACCAGTACGCCCGATTTGCTGTATGCTGCAATTACCGCGCACTTACAGACTTTGGGTGCAGTTACTTACTATCCACAGTCTAATATCAATAACCAGCCTATTTGGATAGTAAATCCTTGCGCTACTATTGACAGCATACGCTTTGCTCAAATACAAGAGAAGGAATTGCCTACTGAATGCTACTTACAATTAGACTTATTAGATACCTATACTTGCTTTGCTGCCCGCCTCCGTACTAAGTTGTGTAAAGACCCCTGCTGTACAACTTGCGACAATAAAGAGGACTTAGAAAACGAGAAAATTATAGACGAGATTAGCTTACTACTAGACGGGGCTATACTTAGAATGAACGAGCTTGTACAATTACACCAATGGCAAGGCTATGTGTGGATAACGGAAGAGAACGTAACGCACACCACGCGTATAGTAAACTATTTCACTTACCTAAGAAAACTCGTATTCAACTGCGGATATGGCTGTAAGGAGGTACAACCGTGCGGGTGCTAAGTAACGGCGAGCAACGGTACAGAAGCTACATTGCCGCTATCCAGCCTATTATCTACAAGCAAATAGACGCGTACCTTATCAATAAAAAGTGGGGTATGGAGACAGACGTTTGCGCAATGAAAGAACTAAAAAGACTACGTACCTTTGGGTTACTACTGGAATGGAAGACTTTACATATCAATCAGCACCACCTACAATACGACAGTAACGGCTGCCCTATAATTTGCTACCCTAGCCAATTACCCGAAGCTACCCTTTTTGAGTCTTGTCAAAAGGAAAAGCCTAAATGCTGCGACTGCTGCGGAGAAATAGAGAAGCCACCTATTGGAGGCTGGATTCAGAGATTTAATTGCTTACACATAAATATCAAGCCTGCTATTACTAATTGGGGACATTGGCCAGTTAATCGCTTTCCCGACGGTATAAGCTATATGGAAGTCAACGGAAATACGGGTACTTGCTCACCTAATATATTTGAAGTCAGCAAACTTAGAAATATTTACACTAATCCTTTAACGCTATAATCTATGTCCCTTATTCGTAGACTTGATTGCTTTGACCCTGCTGCTACTGATAGGCTCAAAGACAATGACATACCCACCCAAACTTTCTTTACAAACCTCACTGATACTATCACTTTTAAAACGGAAGTCTCAGATACAGCCACACAAGTACAAGCTGGATTAGCCAAAAAGACTTCTGATACCAAAGTCAATAATAGGAATAATAGCGATTCAGGTCAATACCGAGGATTTACCACTTTCGTAACTCCAGCCCAGATTCCTATTTTTAAAGCAAGCAATGGAATCACTATAACGCGCGACGTAAGAGTGCCGAGTAACGATGGACTTGGTGATATGGGTAGTGGTATAGAAGACCTTACTTTTTCGCTTGATGCTACCATACCCGAAGATACAGACGACATTGCCTTAGTGAATGACTACGCCGTCAATGAGCTTTCGGGTAATGCACCAGCTTATACCTTGACTGTACCACTTACACCCAACGTAGTAAATGGGTCTGAACTTACTTTACTATTAGATAAATTAACGCAAGAGTATAATGTAATAGCTGAAAAACTGAAAGACTTAGCCCGTCTTTACCAAAGTGAGCGGTTTTATGTAGGCGATATATCACAGACTGTAGCCCCCCCTGCTTCTTGGACATCTGACTGGCTTTGGTGTAACGGGCAAGAAATTTCACAGACTGCATATCCCTTACTCTTTGCTATCATAGGCAACTCTTTTGGGTCGCCAAGTGCGCCAGGCTTATTCAAATTGCCCGACTATCGCAACGCTTTCCTACGCGGTTATGCTTCAGTAACTGGAGTACCCTCAGCCCAAGGAGGTGCAGACACAGTAGCTATTACTTTAAATACAACGCACTTACCCTCGCACACGCACACCATTACCAACTTGACTACCACAGCCAACGGCAGACACTCACACAATTTTGACACAAGAGAGAACTCAGGCACAGGGGGATTTCCCGAAGCTGGTGATGCAACAGGCACTCCCAATTTCTCATCAACAAATGAAGTCGCCGACCACCAGCACAATGTAAGCGGTACCACAGATAGCACAGGTACAGGGGCTGCTTATAGTATCAATACAGTACCCAAGCATTATCCTATTTACTTCAAAATCAAAGTCAAATAAAATGGAAAACGCCACACCATTTGGGCATCTTTACCAGTCCGAAACTTTAATAGAGTCTACCCAACTTGCTTTACGCCAGCCCCAAGCGGGGAATTGGGAATTAGTTGCTGACGGAATAAGAGGACCTAAGACCAATAACGCTCTCAAAGTATTCAAAATACAGAACGGGCTGGGGTCTGATAGTGAACTCAACGCTGCTACGCTGAAAAAGCTATACTCAATAGCTTACCCCAAAGCCGACATTTACACAGAAAGCCCCTGCTATTATGACGGCACAGGAGTAAAAGGTGAACAAGAGCAGCAGTTCAAAAAGACGGGAATTGTACTGCACCACAGCGTAAGTGATAGGGACGGTCGCCGCGTTAATCGCTTCTTTAACGACAAAGAGTACGGTACTGCTTTTGCATTATCGGGGGACGGCTGCGTTGTCCAAATGTTTCAAGACCAAGACCATTGGGGCTGGCATCTTAATATGAGAAACGATAATAGGCAAGTATCTACTGGAGAAGAAACTCGCACTGCCCAGCGTACAGTAGCCATAGAGATATGCAGCTTTGGGGAATTAGACTACAAAGGTGGTAAATTCTATAATACATACGGCTCTGTCGTTGCCGCCCAAGAAGTATGTACATTAGACGAGCCTTTTAGAGGAGCTAAGTACTTCCAAAAGTATACAGATGCCCAAATAGCCGCTTTGGAAATTTGGATAAGATATGAACTACGCCGCCACAACTTAAAGCTTACGCCTCATATAATAGACCGCGACTGGTTTGAGTACGACGTAAAGCCCATAGTCAATGGAGAGCGCCCGCTATTTACTCACACCAATTGCAGACACACCAAAAGCGACCTATTTCCCCAGCCCGAATTAGTCAATATGCTACAGCGGCTGTATGGACTGCCTTTGGGTAAAGCACCAGGACAGTAGTGCCTTGCAACGTAAAAAAAACCCGATACGCCTCTTGTGAAGTGTATCGGGTTTTTTTATTTAAGTGTAGCCTCTTATCCATTAACAAGAAGCTGATAAGTAAATTAGCAGTCCAGTAGTCGCTGAACTACGTCTTTGCTGGTATGTCCGTCAAATTCTAAGCCTTTATCCTTTATAGGTATCTCTTTCAGATTATCCCAAAGAGCTATAGGTAAGTGAAAGCTTACTTGCCCGCTACTAAATTTAATGAGAAGCAAAAACCAGCCCTCCTCAACGGGCGTATTCTCTTTCGGATAAATTTGAGTACGGCAGACATAGCTTACGTCTTTTTGTTCGTCCTCATACACTATCCTTTGATGCGCCATTTTCGCCAAAGCCACGACAAGCGCATTGCGCATTTCGTATAGTTCGTTTCTTCCTTCTTTTCTCAGATTTTCTTCATACTCGGCTATTGCTTTATCGGCGCGTTCTAATTGCTCATCAACGCCAAGCTCGTCTTGCTCGTTCCAAGTAATCTGATTTTCAAACTCCTCGCGATTTTCGGCAGCCATTTTTGTCCACTCATCTTTGGATAGTCCCATATTTAAAAAGGGGATAGTATTACCGCTATCCCAACGGGTTATGAATTTACTTTTTGATTTTAACAGCCACAGGATTACCGCTTATCATTGGGCAGTCCCAGTATACTATCTCTTCGGGGTACTTGTCAAAATGCGCCAATTTCATAGCTGCTTCTCCATTATCAAAGTCCTCAAATCTGTCTATAATGAGATTGCTACAAGTCTTAGCTATGGCCAATGCCTGCTCTTGATTTTGTGCTTTCACAATTACGTCAGCAACGACCACGAATTTAGCCTTAACTGTATAAGTTTTTAGCTTTATTTTTCTTGCCATATCGGATTATGGTATAAGGTGATTAAATGATATGTTTACTTCAAAGAGTATCCCTAACTGCTGATGTATTCTACCCGCATTCCAATTGCCAATGCAAAGAGATTGAGTTTCGTCCGCGTTGTACACAGTTAGTATAATTTTCTCGTCTTTCTTGTGAAGTCTTATGCTTGTCTTTGTGTCCGCTTCCGCGTCTGTAAGCGACCATTGGTATAGTTTGCCAGGAAAAGAGCTATCCATAGTAAGCTTTTGATGCTTGGCTATATTATACTCTTGAAAGAAGCGAATAGTAATATCCGCAATGTCTTCAATGTCCAATTTCTCTTTTACTGTTCTATGCAAGGATTTGGGTAGTTCCAATTGCTGCTCAATGACCAACTGCTTATCTGTGTATGGCGTGTATCTTTGATGTTCAGCAGCAGCAGTAGACAGCTTAAACATCTCAGATAGAAAGAAAAGAAACTGCTGCGGGTGCATATTATGGAGATAAGAGATAATCTCTAAGTAGCCTTTGCAAATATAGCCGTCAAATTCCAGCCAATACAGCGAAGCGTTTCGGTCTGCTGCCGATTTCTCTTTATTCAAATCTAATAGAATACTGCGTATGCTGGTCATTTCCTCTCCCCACTTTTCTATCTCTTTGGATAGTTTGGCCAATTTGGCGATTAGCATTGGGGACATACGCTCATTGACAGCAGACTGTACTTTGTCCTTTTGGATAATACGGATAGCATCTTGCGTTACCATTTTAGCAGCCAAAGAGAATACCAATAGGTCTTTGATTTTGTATTCAATTTCGCTTCTTTTTTTTAAAGCTTGCTGGGGAGTGGTGCGGGTTATGGCTATGGTCTTTTTTAGAATACTCATTAAAGGATTTGGGTTAAATGATTTACGATTTCAGTTTTAGACAAATAGGTATCTACGCCTACCTTTTCTATTTTGGTCTGCTCCATAGCATATTCAGTTTCTGATATTCGCGGGGGTAAAGTACAGTAGTAGTAAATTCTTGCTGCTTGACTACTAAATATTTCATCGCTTTCTAAGTCAAAAAGAATACGAGTGGCGTATTTATCTTTGACTCTTATTTGTTTTGGTATTATCAAATCAAATGCCAAAGTATCGCGCACTTCTTTGGGTAATTCGTCTTTACGAATAATGCCAAACTTGCTGATATTGCTATAGAATACAGCGAATATGTGCTTTAACAGTTCCAGCTTTCTGCCACCCGAATATGACTTGTCAATAGTGCCACAGATTGAGTCTGTATTTTCACTAAGATTTTGCATTTCAAGTATTCTCCATACGTCCATATAGATACTATAGCTACGAAGTATACTTTTTCCCATTTCTAAGGATATGGTAATTTTCTTTCCTCCTTTGAGTTCGTGAAATTTTATCACTTCGCTGGGGAAGTAAAGCGTAATATCCTCCACCCAATTACTCTCTTGGGGATTTTCTATCTTTTCTCTAATAGGGTCAAGGATATACTTGTGCAAGTACTCAACTGGATTTTTGCTTTCGTCTTTTAGGCTCATTTCCATATGGATTTGAATACCCAAAAAGCAAAATACAACATCGGCTACTTCTTCTAAGCGATTGCGCCCCAATTTGTGTAAAGTAGCTGCTTCAACGAGGCGCGACCTATCCTTTTCCATTGCATAGATAGTGTCAAAAGTTTCGGGGTCAAGGTCACGATTGACAAGAGCCGCGCTTTTGGCTATCTCTGTATTCAAGGCGGATTCTGCTTCTTGCAGTTCCAATACCTCGCTATGCAAAGACGTAAATAGTCGCTTCCAATTTGCTACATCATAGCCGTAGTGAGGGATTAGCGTTTGGAAACGCAGTAGCAGTTTGGACATTGTACCAAAGCTAAAAGCCTTAAAAGTTTCAAGGTTAAGACGAGCAAGTGCCGCTAACTTTTTATCAGTCATATTGTAAATTTTAGTAAGATTATAGAATGAAAAGTCCCCTGCTTATTGTGCAACGAGCAAGGGATAGAGATTATAAAACACATCAAACTAGTTAAGTTATTTCTTAGTGCGCGTTGTGCGCGGCTTCTTTTCTACCGCTTTGGTAACGACTTCCTTAGCTGCCGTATGTCCGAATACATTAAGCAGCTTGTCGGATATTTCTTGACTGAATAGCAACTTATTCTTGAGTTCGGCAATGATATCGCTTTCGTTCTCCGCCTGCCAAGTGCTAAGGTGCTTATATCTAAATTCGGGATTCATCGCTTTTATTTTGAACACGTAGTCCGCGTACTTAAAAGCTGTGTACTTAGCCCAGTTCAGCGCATCTTTGTAGAACTGTGAATTGGGGTCGCCGTTCCAGTCTGAATTCTGATAGCCAAATTTGGGAGCTACGTAGTTAATGAGCCGATTGTGGAAGTAAGTCGTATCTTTATTTTGATTAAAGTACTCGTGTATGAACTCGGCTACTTCCTCCATACTTTGCATTGGGTAATCGTTAATGGTGTAGTTTCTAGACAATATGTCCAGCGTTTTCTGTATGTCCGCTTCCGTATGGGATTGCTCATATTGGCAGATAAGCGCGCCGTTATATCTCAAATTACCTCTATTGAATAACGCGTATTGTTGAGCATAGACAACGGGTACGACTTCATAGACAATGACCAAGTCGTCGCCCGCTTTATTCGTGGATAGGATTTTACTGTACGTTTTGATTGGTGAATGCTCTTGTATTTCTTCCATTTCTTCTAATTGACTGACCAGCCAAATGTAAAGGTCTAATGGAGTAATAGCAGATTTCCCGTTATTGTCTACTGGCGTACCAAATATTTCTTCGGGGAATTTTCCCTGTACTGCGGATAGAAAGTCTTTGAACTTTCCTTTGTGTAAGTTTTCATTGCCAAAGACTTGCTGTAGCAAATTCGGCTGTATTATAGTTTTTACCAAGGTCTTTGATTGTGGTGTGGATTTAATGATAAGGTATTATTAGGGTGAATATGAACGACTGTACGTTCATTGAGCGACTCTTTGCTTGGGTCTAACTCTTTAAGTTCATTCAGTACGGTATTGTAATTACGGCGGGCTACTGAGTAGAGTACACGTGTACCCTTAGTAATAGTGCCGTCTTCGTAAGTTTCTGTACTTTTAGATTGATTGTGTATAATCAGTGCATCTGTGGCTACTCTTAACCCGTTATCGCTGTCCGCGTAGCTGTATTCGTTTGGTGGTAGATAAAGATTTATCTTATCTTCTACTGGTCTTTTCAACTGCGCGAGTATGACAAGATGCGCTTCTGTCTTGATGATAACTTTCTGTAAGGCGAGGTAAGCATTAGCTATAGCATCTTTGCCTGAAATTCCCTTAGCCGTTACTAATCCAATCCAGTCTAATACGATGAGCTTTATTCCCCTTTGGGCAAGCCGCACAACTTCATTGCATATCGTATCTACTTCGTGATTAGGCAATTGAGATATGTGTATCAGTTCGTCGTTGTATGAAAGCTCTACACTTAGTAAAGAAGCGGCGGACTGCTCTACTGAGTTTTCTAAAGGAATAAGCGCAACAGGCATATCGTTCTCGCTCGCGAACCAAGTCAGCAAGTAATAGGCAAAAGTAGATTTGCCGTCTTTGGGTCTTGCGCCAGCCAAAGTGATAGCACCAGCCAGAAAGTAGTAAATATCCAAGCTTTGTAGAATTAGCGGAGCAGGATAACGAGCTGGTGCGGCTATTCCCTTTTCTTTAATTTTCTTTAATGTAATAGAGCCGCCCACTATCAAGTCGTCTATAATAGCAAGGCTTTTTTTGGCTTCATCTATTAAATCAAATACGTCAGTAGCATCTTCTATTGCTTTTCTTTTCATTTCCTCACCTGCATAAATAACGCGGCGGGCTAAGTACTTCTGCATTATAATCCACGCGTTGTATTCTGTATTAGCCACGTTTGCTACTTTATTGGTCAATTCTAATAAATAATAAGCTCCTCCAATAGCTTCAATTTGCTTCATTCGGGTAAGCTCGTTGGCAACGGATAGCAAGTCTATAGGTGCGCTTTTATTTCGCAAATTAAGAATAGCTTCATAGATGATAGTATGAGCATTTTGATAAAAGCAAGCAGGTGTGAGTATATTAGAAACTTCCTGCATCATTTTCTTATCTATCATTATCGCGCCTAATACAGCCTCTTCCATAGAAAGTGCTTGGGGTAATACAAAGCCGAACTCGGCTTGATTAGTTATCGGCTTTTTACTATTTTTCACTTCTATGGTCTTTTGTGTTATTGCCAAAGGATAAAGTTTGCATCATTTCTTTTAGACGGCTGCTTATGCGTCCGTAAATGTCGTCGTATCGTTCTTTGAGTTTGTCAGTAGTCAGATTGTGTTCTAAGTATAACTTAGTTCGCTGTTCTACTGGTAGCTGGGATTGCTTATCATAGCGTAGTAAAATTAGCTCTTTAATCACGTTGATACTTGTACCATAGTAATTAGCTGGGCAATTCTCACTACCAATATCAGAAATGCACAAATACCCATAGACGTACTTTTCCAATATGCCTGGGCTATTGTTTATCACGTCAGATACTATCTCTACCGCAGTAACAACACGCAGACTTTTACCATAAGCAGAAAAGAATTTAGACAGCGAACGGAATATAGTTGTCTTGCCTGTGCCTGCCGCACCTATAAGCGAAATACCCTTACTTCCCATTACTATAACTTGCTCCTGTTTCGCATTGGTAAAGGGATAATCTGCACCCAGCACATTAGCTATGATGACTTTGATTACTTGCTCTTGCTTAGTGTCGGGAGCGTAAGGAAAGTAGGATAAAGCAAATTTGTAGGCGTTCTGTACATCTACCATACTTTGACTACTATATTGCTAATGTCTGTATTAGAATACTCGGTTTGCTTGTCTTTGTACTGTTTCAAATACGACTGGTGCTTTTCTGTAATCAAATCAGGATAGTTACACCATAAGCAATAAAGAGAATAGCGTACATATTGCGTATTTTTAAGAAATAATCCCAGCTTGTATAAAGCGTGAGACTTTCTAATTTTGATATACTTAATTGGCCACTTTCCTTTCTTTTCCAGTATCTTATTATACGGAATAAAATCGGACTTTAATTTAGTAGTAATTAGCTTATGCTGAATAGCTTTATTTCTAATAGCTACTGCCGAAACTAAAATACCCAAATCTGTCTGTATTCTATTGGCTATCTCTCGCCAACTACAGCCTTCTGTTATTTGGACTTTTGCATAGTAGGCTATATCATCTACTGATAAGCCATAATCTACGGGTGGTCTTCCTTTACTCATTGTCATAGTCTGGAGTTTCGGAGTTTGGAAATTGGTAATTAACTGCATCGTCTTTGTACTTGTCCCAATGGCGTAGTACAGTTTCAATAGTGCGGTACTTGTGCAAGTCGGGCTTATCATAAGCGATAAGAAAAGCGTACTTGAATACTTTATGTACCAAAGTTTTTAGTGCTTCGTAGTAGTACGTTTCATCTAAAAGCTCTACGGTCTTTTCAAAAGCATCTATAACGTCTTTATCACGACTAAATACTTCTTTTATTGGAGAACGCGCATCGCGGGGTATATCGGAAACTTTGACAGCGTATGATTTAGTGCAAGTCTTAGCCCCCAACTCGTCCAGCTTAAAATTCCTGTACGTCCATACGCATAAGTTGTAGAATTTCACTATCTCGTCGTCTTCGCTGTACTCTCTATGCAAGTGAAAGGGATACATACGAGAATCAGATTGTGATTGAATTTCTAAGCTGTCGTAGTCCAACCTGGGAACGGGACTATATTCTCTTTTTGCGATGACCAAATAATTGCTTATCTCGT
>JAYVKQ010000903.1:0-9411 GCA_043768285.1 Saprospiraceae bacterium
CGTGCATAGGTTTAGTAAACGGAAATTGATTTTTTTTTCAAAAAAAAATCAATTTCCGTTTACTAAACCTATGCACGAAAAGCATTGTAGGTTATTGAAAATCAATACTTTGTTTATTTTTAATAAAATCTTTTGAATACCAATTTTTGTAAATGGACAATATAAAAGGATAATGAACTGCAAAGTAAACAAAAAAGCCATGAGTTTTGCTCATGGCTTTTTGAAATATCTTTCAATCGATATTTAGAAATTCGGACAATATACATTACGGCGTTCATTGCCGCATATTTTATAAAGCAAAGCGAACTCGAAACCACCATTAGAACGGCTTGCCGCTTTCAAGGGTGATGTATTCAAGTCGTAGCTAAAGCCTAAGCTAAAATTGCTGTAATCGAAGCGCGTTGAAAGAATAAAAGCATCCATCAACATACCGCCTGCTTTGTTGCCAATGCGCGCCCAACCACCAAATTGTAGGGCTTCGCTGGAGCTTTTGCTGTTACCCAAAAGGAAACGAATACTTGTGCCGCCGTTGATTTCCATATAAGGTCCTTGCAAAAACGTGACTGCACCCGGCAAAAGGCTGATACGGTCTTTTATTTCAAACTCGCCACCTGCGTGGACAGTGAATTTGCTATAAAGGGGTACAAATTTATCTGGTGTAAAGGATTGGTTAGCGCGGTTAATATGGTCGTAAGCACCACCTATAAATAAGTTATTGCTTTCGTCAAACACAGAGAACCACAACAAACCAGCTGATACGTCTGCAAAAATGAAATTATCTCTGGTGAAAGTATTTTCATTACTTGGCAATTGACCATTCCATGTGCCATTGTCATTTTGGCTGCCCCAACGTGCGTCCATAGTATTGACACCTCTATTGCCTAAGCCCACATCTGCGCCCATAACGAGGTAGTGCGATTTTTTGCGATAGCCACCCATTCTTTTGGAATAGGAAAACGCACCTGTCAGTTGGTTGGTACGGAAGTTCAAAGAGCCTGCCTTATCGCCCCAAATAGTGCCACCTATGCCGATATAGTCGTAACGCCCAACGGGAATACGCGTATCGTAAGCCACATTATAAGTTTGAAACGCCTTGTCGCGGAGAACAGAAGCCCATTGATTGCGATAGTTCGCGCTCAAACGTTGGCTGCAATTCATGACTCCTGTCAAAGCAGGATTAAGGTTAGTAGGAGCCATGTAAAATTGCGAGAAGTGAATGTCTTGCGCTTTGGCTACTAAGCTAAATAGTAAGAAGGAAAAAAGTATGTGAAATCTTTTCATGTTTGAATCGGATGCGTGTATAATAGTAGATTTGTATCGTTATAGGATGTTAAATGAGCTTCGTAATTTCATCTTACAGGTTTATCTAAACCAGTAAGATGCACAGTCAATCAAAATAGCTGCCTCATGTTGTGAAAATACTCCGATTGCATCGGGACAAGTTGAGAGGGTAAACTTATAAAGCCAAAAGTATGATGAATTCTGATAATACGGTAGTGTCTATGCTTTAAATAACAGGTAATTAACACTTTATCTTTTTGTCTATTCAAAAACGACCTTGTCAGTTTTTTATTTCAAAAACGTGCCAAAATAACTTATAAAGGGTAATTCTCTAATAGCGAATAAATACACTGTTAAGTAAATAACCCATTGAAATTAAATATTTTAATCAATTATAAAAAAAGTATTTTTTTAAAAAGTTGAAAACAATAGTAGTTATGTATTGAATAAAAAAATATAATTAAGGTAGGCTGAATTATATTTTCTTGCTAAATCAACAAACATTAACATTAGCGTTTTACGATACGCGGGTTGTATTTCATAATAGCTTCAACAAAAGCAGGTGCATCATGCACGCGGTTGTAATAAGTTTCCCCTTTTTCGGTTTGTATGGCTACTGCCTTGCCTTTTTGTTCAATAGTTTTTATATCAGATAGTGGTATAGAAAAGCTGGCAGTTGTACTGCTTTTGTAATCGTAACAGTATTTTATTTGAAAATTATCAACAACAAAGTACCCCCTCAGTGTCAGGTACACTATGGCGGCTGGTATAAAACTCAATAATATTAGCAATACCATTAATAGCTTATTGCTAATGGCACTGAAAAAGAATGTGGACAACAAAAACGCAAAACCCAACCACGGAGCCCAATTTGTTGATGTGTAATATTTTACTTTCATGTCGCAAAAGTAGGAAAAACTCATCATTCATAACGCATCATTAAATAAATATTATCTTCGCGCCATGAAAAAAGTGTTGGTTACGGACGATGTACACACCTTATTAATAGAGGGTTTGGAAAAGCTGGGGTTCGTTTGCGATTATCAACCCGATATTACAAATGTACACGCCCATGATGTGATTGGCGATTACGTAGGTCTGATTATTAATTCTAAAATTTTTGTGGATAAAGCGATGATTGACGCTGCTCCTCATTTGCGTTTTGTGGGGCGTGTGGGCAGTGGTATGGAAATCGTGGATATACCTTATGCTTCTCAAAAGGGCGTAGCTGTATTGAGTTCGCCCGAGGGCAATCGCAATGCCGTGGCAGAACACGCTTTGGGTATGCTCTTGGCTTTGGCAAATAATCTGATGCAAAGCAATGCAGAAGTCAAAAAATTTCAATGGTTTAGAGAAAAAAATAGGGGTTTTGAATTGATGGGTAAAACCATTGGTATAATAGGCTATGGGCATACAGGAAGTGCTTTTGCCCGAAAACTATTGGGCTTGGGTATGCGTATATTATTTTATGATAAATATTTACAAATGGAGAATGGAGCATGGAGAATGGAGAATGAAAGTGCAAAAGGCAGTAGGCAAGAGTCTGTGGTTGATATGAAGAATGGGACTTGGTTGGACGAAAATTGGTATTTATCAACAAATGAGCGCGTTGATATACAAACATTGCAAAAAGAAAGTGATGTTATCAGTTTTCATTTACCTTTGACGGCAGAAGTGACGCATATGGCTGATGCCAATTTTTTTAAGGCGTGTCATAAAAATATTGTGCTTATTAATACCTCTCGAGGGAAAGTGGTGCATACTTTAGATTTGATTGCGGCATTAGAAAGTGGTAAAGTACAAGGAGCTTGTTTAGATGTTTTTGAAAATGAAAAAACGGCAACCTATACTGAGGGGGAGCGATTGATGTATGAAAAACTCTTTTCTTTTGAAAATGTTATCATATCGCCGCACATTGCGGGTTGGACGCACCAATCGAAAGCGCGTTTAGCAGCTGTTTTATTAGAAAAAATAGAAAAAGCATTGGGGATAAACAGCATTTAGTAGGGGATATTCGTTTCAAAAGTTGAAGAGTACCCCTTGATGCTTTCAGCTTCATCACAACTGGGCGTGACAGTATTTGAAACTTATTTCTCAAAAAGTTAATATAAACCAAATCCTACCACTAAAAAACATATAATGCCGTGCAGATTTAATAATATTGCGTCCCGAATTTAGACAATGCGTCTATCTTTGCATCAAATTTCTAAAAATTCAAGTATGATGAAAAAAGCTTTACTCCTGCTTTTCTTTCTATGTGCGGGTTTGGTTGGTTATGCTCAGGTCACTTTGAGTGGTAAAACCGTTACTGACAAAGGAGAGCCTGTTCCTTCTGTTATAGTTACCGTTAAAAAAAATGGGGTAACAAAGACCAATACCTTATCAGATTTTGATGGTCTGTATCGTATCACAGGACTTGACCCTGGTACGTATGATATAGAGTTTTCATTGATGGGCTTCGCTACGGCGGTTCAAAAAAATGTCAGTCTCACCAACGGTATCATTGTCGTAGATGGTAAAATGTCGGACGACCCTAAGTTATTGAATGAATTCATTGTTACTGAATACAAAGTGCCGCTTGTTAAGGTGGACAATACGCAACAAGGCGGTACGCTAACGAGTATTCAAATTGCCAAATCACCAATTAAAGATATAACTTCTTTGGTCGGTACGGCTGCACCGGGCGTTTCCGTCAGTGCGAATGGTGCTTTGAGTGTGCGTGGTGGTCGTGAAAATACAACAGACACTTATATAGATGGTATGCGTGTGCGCGGGTCGAATAGTGTACCTGCCAACGATATTGAACAATTGGAGGTCATCACGGGTGGTTTGGAAGCCAAATATGGTGACGTAGTGAATGGCGTTGTCAATATTACAACCAAAGGACCTGCCAACAAATTCACAGGTGCTTTAGAGTTAGAGAGTTCAAAATATTTGGATAAATTTGGCTATCAATTCGTCAATGCGAATGTGTCGGGACCTATCTGGCAAAAGCAGCGCGATAAGTTTAAAGAAACGATTATTGGATTCCGTTTATCAGGTCAATACCGTTCAAACTTGGATGCCAATCCGCCTGCTGTACCTACATATCGTGTAAAAGATGATGTGTTGAAGCAGTTAGAAGAAAAACCAATTTCGACTATTGGCAATGGTACACAAGTGGCATCGGCAGAATTATTGACGGCTGATAAATTTGATGTATTGGGTTATCGCGCTGGTAACAATTATAGACAAATGGAAACGGTAGGTAAAATAGATGCCAAGATTACAAAGAATATGGACGTAACTTTAACGGGCAACTATTACCGTATTGATGACCAATTTACACCTTCCTCTACATCAAGTGGCGATTGGCAGGTTTTTAATTCGCACAACAATCCAACTTCTGTTGTACAACGTTATAGAAGCATTGCCCGCTTGCGCCACCGTCTTGGAAATACTGAGGGGGGTGGTAAAGCAACGGGTACAGTTATCGAAAATGCACAATATACCATACAAGGTTCTTTTGAACGCGATTTTCGTTTGCGCCAAGACCCGCGTCACCAAGACCGCTTTTTTGATTATGGCTACGTAGGGCAGTTTGATTATAATTACGCGCCTGATATTCGTCAAGTATTGGATACAACGGGTGGCGTTCCCAGAGTCGTTTTGCGTCATTTAGGCTATCGTAGGGAATTGCAACGTTATACAAGAGCGGAGAAAAACCCTGTTTTAGCTAATTATAATAATAGTGTAGATATAGATGTAGCGGGTAATAATATCAATGTGTTCAATGGTGCATTCAATCGTGAAAACTTGCGCAATGTCTGGACTTTTCATAACAATGTAGGTAACGTTTATAATAGTTTTATAAAAAACGATGGTACGATGATGACGGCAAAGGTGGATTTTAGTTTCGACCTTGTGCCGGGTGGTTCAAAAGCAAAAGCGCATAATATCCAATTTGGGGTTATATATGAGCAACGTGATGACCGTCAATATTCTCTTTCTCCATTCAGATTATGGGATTTGGCTGAATTGCGCCAAAACGACAATATCAACGGTACGGCTTTGGATACTTCTGTCACACTGCGCGATACGCTCATTAATGGTGAGCGCGTGAAGATATATGCCCCTTTAGAAAATAAAGATGTGGCTACCCAAACGGATATTCAATTCTACAAGCGTTACCGCGAAAAATTAGGTTTGAAGCCGCTTTCGCAAGGCAATGTAAGTAATTTGACACCCGAGCAAATGAGTTTGGATATGTTCTCGGCAAGAGAGTTAAATGATTTAAACTTGACAAGCTACTATGGTTTTGATTATTTGGGTAGAAAATTAACCTCAAATGCTACGTTTAAAGATTTCTTCACGTCTCGTGATGCGAATGGTGTGCGTACTTTCCCTGTTGCACCGCTCAACCCTATCTATGTAGGCGGTTATATTCAAGATAAATTCCGTTATAAAGACATTATTTTCAGTGCAGGTTTGCGTTTGGATAGATATGATGCGAATACTAAGGTAATGAAAGACCCTTATTCTTTGTACGAAATAATGACGGCAAAAGAGTTTTATGATAATGTATTAAAAACTAAAAAACCTGATAATATCGGTGATGATTTTAAGGTGTATTTATCAACGAATACAATCGGTAAAACAAACTATAACTATAAAGAAGCCGATATTCGTGCTTATCGTATTGGCGATCAGTGGTACACTAAAAGTGGACAGCCGCAAGACCCCGTCGCTTTATTTGGTGAAAGTGCACAGACTTTTGCAAAATATAAGTCTGATACATTCCCAACCATCAAGCAATTGGGCTACAATTCGGATATTTCTTTTGAAGATTATAAGCCGCAGACCAACATCATGCCGCGCTTAGCGGTCTCGTTCCCTATATCAGATGTAGCAAACTTCTTTGCACACTATGATGTATTGGTAGCACGCCCTTCGGGCAATAATAATGTTACGGCATTAAATTATTTCTATTTTGACGATGTCGGACGTACACCTGAAAACAATGCGAACCTCAAGCCTGAGCGCACCATTGAATATGAGGTCGGTTTTCAACAAAAATTGAATGATTTTTCGGCTATTAAAATTTCTTCTTACTATCGTGAAATGCGTGACTGGATTCAGTTGCGTTATTTCAAATATTTGCCTGCTCCCTCAAAAGTAACGGAATATTTGAGCTACGATAATCTTGATTTTGGAACGGTAAAAGCCTTTACTTTTCAATACGATTTGCGCCCAATCAACCATTTTTCGGGTTTGATTAACTATACTTTGCAGTTTGCAGATGGTACGGGTTCAACTGCTGGTTCTTCACGCGATTTGAACCGTCGGGGTAGTATTCGTGTTTTATCGCCCCTTAACTTTGATGAACGTCACCGCATAACAGCACGATTAGACTATCGCTACGATGATGGTAAATATACGGGACCAAAACTTTTAGGTGTTGATATTTTCAAAGATGCGGGTGCTAATATTCAGTTGACAACCGTATCGGGTCGCCCTTATACATCTAACAGACAACCACAACCGTTTAGTTCATCCCAAATTTCGGGTGACATAAACGGTGCGCGTTTGCCTTGGAATTACACAATTGATGGTCGTCTTGATAAAACAGTATCCTTATCGAAAAATCCGAACCACCCATTAAGCGTAAATGTTTATCTCCGTGTTCAAAATCTATTGAATACGCAAAATGTGGCAGATGTATATAATGCAACGGGTTCACCTGACGACGATGGCTATTTGACATCAGCGCGGGGTCAAAGTGAATTGGCTAACGTGGCACAATCAAGGTCTAATGACTTAGAAGCCTACGAAAATTCGTATATGATGCGTATGTTAAATCCAGATTTTTACTTTTTGCCCCGCCGTATTTTCTTGGGCGCGATATTTAGTTTTTAATGTCAAATTGAGCTTACTTATAATTCTACTTATTCTGATAAAATAAAATCAAAATATTGATAATGAAAAGATTACAAATTTTGAGAGTTGCAATAATAGCCTTATTGGTTACTTCTTTTGGGACAAGTGCTTTCGCGCGTTATCCCGATGGATTCAAAAAAATTATGGAAGGCAATACCCCCCTCAGTACCAGAGCGGACTGCGTGCAAGGTTCATCGCGTTTTGATATGGACGTCAATAACGTGCGTGCTGCCTTGCTATCAAGTGGTGACGTTTGGTGGGATTTGGACAATGGTGTGTATATCGTCCCCAAAGTAGCACCTGGTACAGGCGCAAAAGCGGTATCCTCCATTTTTGCGGGAGCCGTGTGGTTGGGTGGCAAAGACCCTTCGGGCAATTTGAAAGTCGCTTGCCAAACATACAGAACAGGTACAAGAACGGACTTTTGGCCCGGTCCCTTAAAAGATGCAACAGGCTTAACGGATGCTGAAACCTGTGAAAAATGGGACAAGCACTTTGTGGTCACAGCTACCGAAATTGACTCTGCTTTGAAGATATACCGCGATGCTAAAGCGAAAAACGCGCCCGTAGATTGCGGTTTGATTCCAGAAAGCATCAAAGGCTGGCCTTCGCAGGGCAATGCCAACTTCTTTGATGTGCATCGCTTTGCTTTGCCTAAAACCACGCAAGGCTTGGCAAAATTTCACGATGAAAACGCCGATGGTATATATGACCCATGCAGTGGTGATTATCCCATTATTGATGTAAAAGGCTGTGAAAGTATCACGGCTGTACCAGACCAAATGATATTTTGGATTTATAATGATGCGGGCGGCGTGCATACGCAATCTTCGCGCTCTCAGCAAATCCAAATGGAAGTGCAAGTGCAAGCATTCGCTTACAAAACGAATGATGAGTTGAACGATATGACTTTTCAACGGTATAAACTCATTAATCGCGCAAGAACGGATATTGATTCCATGTATTTTGCTATGTGGGCTGACCCTGATTTAGGCTGTTTTACGGACGATTATGTTGGGTGTGACACGGCTCGTAGTTTAATGTATGTCTATAATCAAGATGCCTTAGACGGAACGAGCGGTGTTGTATGCGATGGCGGTGTCAATACATATGGCGACAAAATTCCAATCTTGGGGGTAGATTATTTTAGAGGACCTAATGACCAAAATGGTAAGGAATTGGGTATGTCTTCTTTCACTTATTTTTTGAACGCAAGTATTGGTAGCCCTTTACCGGGTACAACTGACCCCAATACAGCCGTTGAGTTTTACAACTATTTGACGGGTAAATGGCGTGATGGTACACCTTTTACTTTCGGTGGTAGTGCCTACAATCCAGGCAGTCGCCAAAATATTAAATTTGCGTTCATTGATCCGCCTAACAATACGGCGGGTTGGTCTATGTGTACCCAAAACCTACCCTTTGGTGACCGCCGTACACTTCAAGCAACGGGACCACTTATCTTAAAACCAGGTCGAATAAATGAGTTAATAATCGGTGTGCCTTTTGTGGCTGACCAATCCTATCCATGCCCCGATATTCGCCGTTTGCAAGAGGCGGATGATATTGCACAGGCTTTATTTGATAACTGTTTCAAGATATTTGACGGACCGGATGCACCAGATGTTAATTTCGTAGAGTTAAATAAAGAAATCGTTGCCGTTTTCACTAATGCGCCAGAATCTAATAATGCAACTGAGCAATATAAAGAAAAAGGCTTAAAAATACCCGCTAAAACGGCTGACTCTGTCTATCGTTTTCAAGGTTACAAGTTTTACCAATTGCGTGATGGAGACGTTGGGGTTGCTGATTTTGACAATCCAGAAAAAGCCCGTTTGATTGGACAAGTGGATTTGCAAGACTCAGTTGGTAAAGTGTATAATTGGATACCTACACCTGACCCTAATTTTGGAGGGCGTAATATTTTCAACCCGATTTTAAAAGTGGAAGGCGAAAATCAAGGTATTCGTCATACGTTTAGGATAAGAGAAGACCGCTTCGCTAAGGGTGAAGATAAGCGTTTGGTCAATCATAAAAAATACTATTTCGTAGCCACAGCATATGCTTATAATAACTACGAAAAATTTGATGAAAAGAAAGAAAAAGGACAAAAAGACCCTTTTGCAGTAGGTCGCCGCAATATTGGCGATAAAAATCGTGGGGGCAAGCCTTATGAAGTCATTCCACGTCCAATTGTTGATGTCAATTTGCAAG
>JAYVKQ010000904.1:0-3350 GCA_043768285.1 Saprospiraceae bacterium
TTTGTAGAACATGAATTGCCTATTTTTTTTCGCAATATGTACCTTTTAAAAATGGACGTGCATGATATAGCCGCGCAATATCAACAGTTTATAAAAGACAATTTTAATACGTTATAAAATATCAACAATGAAATTAAGTACAAAATTACTCATCATACTCAGCCTGTTTTTGGTCGGCTGCATTTTTGCGACCAATATTTTATTGAAAAAAGAATACGATACACTGGATTTGAAAGACCCCTATCGAAATTATGAAACAGTATTAGAAAAACCTTTTAAGCACGTTAAAGTAGTAGGGAATAATAGTGAAAGTTGTAAAGTCCAATTTGAGCACGGAGCTTCTTACAAAGTATTGAAACTGAAAGAAGCAATGGCGAACAATCGGTTTGAGACCTCCTATTCTGTTCAAAATGATACGCTGTTTGTACGAGTAAAAGCACTACAACAACGTTACAGATATGATGATTTATTACATATTACTGCCCCCTCAGTATCCAGCTTCGTTTTGGATAGTGCCGACCTCAATATTAACAATTGGTGGCAAAAAGACCTACATATTACGATGCTTGATATGTCGGAACTGAAAGTCACCACTGATAGTAGCAACCTTAATTTGAATACCGTTTTTCTCGATAGCTATGGATCGAAAGCGACATTTATTTGCCGTGAGATAAACACCCTTCAAGGTAATTTGAAAAAAGGTAGCAATGTCAGTTTGAAAGAAGTTGATGTGAAAAAGTTAGATATTCAAATGACGGATGATAATAGTTCTAATATTGAACTGTCGGACAAAACGATTAAAAATATGATGCGTAAGTAATTGACAAACATTTAGTTATGAAAATGTAATATGAAACATATCGAATAATAAAACAATCACATTATGTCACTACGTGACTAAAGATATTCTCGGCTTCTGCGCTTGTTATAAACATATTGTCGCTAACGCGACAGAAGATAATGCTTATTTATAGACCCGATAGGGTCTTAATGTTTATAACGATTACCAATTCCGAGAATATCTTTAGTCACGTAGTGACGTAATATATTTGTTTGGAAATTCTGGGCGGCTCATGTTTATTATTACGTTACATCACTCTGTTCAATCAACTGACTACGATATTTAGAAAAAATAGTAGATTTTGAAATAAAACCAATATAAATACCCTCTTTCACGACGGGCAAATTCCATGCTTCGGTGGTGTCAAATTTTTTCATCACATCATTCATACTGTCGTTGTGGCGTAGAGTAGCGGGAGGAGAAGTCATCAAATCGCGTACTTTTTTAATCTCATATAAGGTGGTATCAAACATAACGGCGCGTATATCATCAAGCGTAATAATACCCGCCAATGTGCCATCAAGATTGGTGACAGCAAAAAGATTGCGGGTAGAATTTTTCAAAACCTCTATCAATTGCCGCAAGGTGGCATCGGGCGATATGGTTTTAAAATCGGTTTCTACCAAATTGTCCAATTGCAACATCAGTAAGATATTGCGGTCTTTATCTTGACTAAATGCCTCGCCTTTTTCAATCATATCCTTCATTTCTAACGAAATTGGCGCAAAATGCCGTACCAAAACGTTAGAAAACGTAGAAACTATCATCAAAGGGATAATCAATTCGTAGCCACCCGTCACTTCTGCAATTAGGAATATGGCAGTCAAAGGCGCGTAGAAAACACCACTCAATACGCCTGCCATGGCTACTATCGTAAAGTTAGGGGGGGGTAGGTTGATGCTTAAAACAGTATTCAAAAATTTTGAAAAACCATAGCCCAGAAACGCGCCTACGAAAAGCGAAGGTGCAAAATTGCCACCATTACCACCACTTGATAGCGTGATAGATGTGGCAATAGCTTTGATAAATACTATCGCGCCGATAAAGGCAATAATCGCCCAATCCTGAAAACGATACGCTGAAAAAATGCTGTTTTTTAATAAAATATCTGTTTTGTCATCGGCTAATAGGCGTATGCTTTCGTAGCCTTCGCCAAATAAGGGTGGGAAAAAATACATCAAAATCGCTAATAAACTGCCACCAAATAGGGCTTTTATATAGGGTTTTGAAGGCATTTTATTGAAAAATTGTGCTATTCGGTGTGTCACGCGGGCGTAATACAAAGCCACCAAACCACAAAGCAAACCCAACACAATATAGTATGGTACATTCAGATAATTGAATGGTTCTCTTAGGCGAAATATGAAAAGGGTATTGTCATTAAAAATTATTTTTGAAAATAAAGCACCCACGGCAGCCGAAATAATCAAAGGAATAAAAGAAGAAAGGGTTACTTCTGTCAATAATACCTCAATCGCAAACATCACACCCGCAATAGGCGAATTAAAAACCGCCGCAATACCCGCCGCCGCCCCGCAACCCAATAGCAAAACCCTATCTCGGTAGGGCATACCTAACGCGGACGCAATATTGCTACCCACCGCCGACCCCGTAATCGCAATCGGTGCTTCCAAACCCGCCGAACCACCTAAGCCCACCGTCAAAGAACTGGTTATGACGTGCGAGAATATTTTATGCCGCTTTACGAAAGCGGACTTCTTCGCAATCTCGTATAATATATTGGATACCCCTTTACCCAAATCACCATTCAATACTTTTTGCACAAAAAACACGGTCAATAGAATACCAATCATCGGAAACACCAACATATACGGCGTTTTCAACGGAGAGAACACCCCCTCAGTATTAAAAACGTTTTGGACGAGATGGACACTGGTTTTCAATATCGCCGCCATAATACCTGCCGAAAAGCCGATAACTATTGCCGCAAAAACGAGAAATTGTCGTGCAGAAACTTTATTTTTGAGCCACAGTATGCTTTGTAATAACTTATTAAGCATTTTATTAGTTGATAGATTATAGTTGATAGATTATAGTTGATAGATTATAGTTGATAGGTTATAGTTGATAGATTATAGTTTTTTTTTGAAATTTTGAACAATATTCGTTACAAATGATTGATTAGTTGCTATTTTTATTCATTTTTAACCGTTTTAAATTTTAAAATATGCTTAGAGATACTAACACAAGTCCATTGAAAGAAAAATCATTCAATTTGGCATTAAGAATTGTAAAACTATATCAACATTTAACTGTTGTCAAAAAAGAGTACGTTTTAAGTAAACAAATCTTAAGTTCAGGTACTAATCCTGGTTCGATGGTAAGAGAAAGCGTAAACGCTGAAAGCACCGCTGATTTTATGCACAAATTGTCTATTGGTCTTAAAGGAACGTGAAAAAAATAAATTTACATTTTACAAATAAACGACTTTGACAAAGTGCCTATCAAAAATCGTTTTAAAACTATTTTTGATAGGCACTTTGTCAAA
>JAYVKQ010000905.1:0-2242 GCA_043768285.1 Saprospiraceae bacterium
AAAACTACGAATTGTCTTCCCACTTGGCAGAACGGGAGGGGTGTTTTTGATTTTCTTTTTATAAAAAATTTACAATTTTTTATAAAAAGAAAATCAAAACCTTCTTGGATTTTTATAAATTTTTAAAGTGCCAAAGTAGAACTAAGTAGATGTACGATAATAGATGTACGATGTGCGGCTTGTAATGTATTCATTATCAGTATATTATGAAAAGTAAAATTGTCTATTATTTATAGCTACCTACTTATTTAGTAATAGGTGCAATTTTAATATCAGTACTGTACTAAAATCCAAAATAGACATTACTACGTAAATAGGTTACTTCTCCCCAAAAAAGAAAACGCTTCAAATACCAATTTTGTCGTTTCAGATGATGTTATAGACACTCTGTATGATTTCAATATTGTATAGAGTTTCTTTACATTACCTTTGAATGGAATTTTAAAAGTAAATTTTTAAGAACAGCAGAAGAATTAAGTTAGTCAAATGTACCGTCGAATTTATTCGACGAAGCGTTGGTAATCAATGATTTATGCTGCCCATCGAATGAATTCGACAGTACCTTTGACCAACTTGTTATTAACTTGTTATTGAATCGTTTATTGATTATAGCCTTTCGTATTCGAGAAGTTAACTATACCCCCTCAGTATTTTGAAGCAAAAAAACCATTTTTTCTATTAAAAACTAACAACCAAATGAAAAAAATTGCACGTATTAGCCTACGCACCATAGGCGTATTGGCTATCGCTATTGGCTGTTTTGCCGCCTATATCCAAATCAAAGGTATCCCTACATACCCCGAATTGGCAGCACTTGCGCCAAAGGATTACAAAGTGGCTGTAACGCCCGAAAAAGTAGCAAAAGGCATAAAAATCGCATCAATGCTGTGTGGTGATTGCCATATGAGCGACAAAGAACAGCGACTATCAGGCAAAAAACTATTGGATATTCCGAAAGAATTTGGCATCGCTTATTCCATGAATATCACCAATGACCCGCTCAAAGGCCTCGGCAGTTGGACGGATGGCGAATTAGCCTACTTCCTTCGCACAGGCGTTAGGGCAGATGGCACATTTGCCCCACCGTATATGCCAAAATTTCCAATCATGGCAGAGGATGATTTACAAGCCGTCATTGCCTATTTGCGGAGTAGCGAGCCAAGTGTGCAAGCGTCAAAATTAGAGCCACCCGTCAGTGAGCCTTCTTTTTTGACAAAATTATTGACCACTATTATGATAAAACCATATCCATTTAATGCTGCGCCTGCACAAGTGCCACCCGTAACGGATGTTGTAGCACATGGCAAATATTTAGCGGATGCCGTTTATGGTTGCACGAGTTGCCATTCCGCCGATTTTAAAACCAATAATGAACTCGAACCCACTACTAATAAAGGCTATTGCGGTGGCGGCAACCCACTTTTAGACTTGGACGGCAACGTAATAAAGTCTCCCAATATCACTTTTGATGCGGAAACCGGTATCGGCACTTGGACAGCCGAGGAGTTTATTGCGGCTGTAAAATATGGCAAAGCTAAAGACGGTAAGTCTTTGCATTATCCGATGTTGCCAAAAACGACGTTGGATAGCACAGAAGTCAGAGCCATTTATGCGTATTTGAAAACAGTACCTATTATTAAAAATGCGGTGGATAGAAATATTACCAAGGCAGGATTGTAACATCTAAGTACATGTACGAAGATAGATATACGATGTACGACTTGCAATACAATGATTATCAATATATTGTGTAACATAAAACTGTCGATTATTTACATTAATCAACTTATTAGCCATTTTACACGTAATAATTTAAAAAAAATAATGCAGACTTCATCGTATCATTTTATTACCAATTGGCAAGTAGAAGCCACCTGTAAAGAGGTATATACCATTTTGAAAGAAGCCGACGATTTAGACCGTTGGTGGCCCTCCGTTTATCTTGATGTAGCAACGCGTCAAAAAGGAGATACCCATGGTTTGGGTAAAATAGTGGAACTCTACACCAAAGGCTGGTTGCCTTATACCCTTAAATGGCAATTTCGCGTCACGGAAGTACACCCCGATACGTGTTCAGGATTTTCGCTCGAAGCCTTTGGCGATTTCGTTGGGCGTGGTATTTGGACTTTTGAACAAGAGAGCAACAATTGTAATATCAACTACGATTGGGAATTGAGTGCAGAAAAACCAATATTGAAATATCTGTCTTTTATGATGAAACCCCTTTTTTCAGCCAATCACC
>JAYVKQ010000906.1:0-3804 GCA_043768285.1 Saprospiraceae bacterium
GTTGCAAACTTTTGGAAAGGTTAAACAAGTTGATAATCAATATATTACGAATAAATTGACCCCTCAGTATTTTGCTAAATAATTTTGTCCAACTACTTAAGTAACTGACGATTTTGTTTTCAGGATATATCAATAACCATTATTTTGCAACGCGTATATCGTACATCTACCATCCAACATTTACATGGTACTTATATTCGGGGTGAAAACGCATTTATTTACATACAAATTTTATTCCTACCCTAAAAATTTAGATAAAGTTTTTGTCTTTGGAGCGCAACAATGGTAGTTCATATAGTGATATTAATAATTGGACAGATTTTGTATTGTGTAATCCGTTTTTCACCAAAATTTTACGCATATATTTAAAACATATTCAAAATGAAAAAAATATCCCTTTTATTATATTTATTTAATTTTTTTGGCACATTTGACTTCACATAAACCAAATCGCTTTCTGCGCGTGACTTCAACCTCAAACGTACTGAAGGCAAATTCCATAGTTTAGCTATCTATATCCAAGCAAAAATTTTGGTTGTCGTGTTCATCTGCAACCATTGCCCTACGGCTCAAGCTTATGAAGACCTTCTTATCGAACTGGCAAATGTGTATAGTGGGAAAGGTGTACAGGTAGTCGCTATTTCTCCCAACGACCCCCTCAGTATTCGTTTAGATGAATTGGGTTATACTGACCTCAGCGATAGCTACTACGATATGGTGCAACGCGCTACCGAAAAGAAGTTCAATTTCCTTTACTTATACGATGGCAAAAACCAAGATGTTTCTAAGAAATATGGACTTGTGGCGTATATGAAAAAACGGATTGTGGATAATCCTTTGATTGGGTGGGTGTATTGAGGTACCCCCTCAGTATTTTAAACAAAAAAAAAGCCTTCTTGCATAGCAAAAAGGCTTTTTTTGTTTATATTTAAGTAGTTAATCTAAGTTTTGTGGTATAATGTCTAACCCCGAAACTTGGGTTAGTTATGTATTTTACTCACCCAAAATTACCACTTTCTCTACCATATCCCGTTTGCCTTGCGCTTTGATATGCAGCAAATACTGCCCGCCACGCATAGCACTGACATCAAATGTCGTCTTATTCGGTGCTTTATCAAATTGTTTACGCAATACCACTTTTCCGAGCATATCGGTCATTGTGAGGGTGACATTTTGCTGTTCGAGAGTGTTTAAATCTACCGTAAATTCTTCGGCGGCAGGGTTTGGATAGACATTGCGCTCGCTGATATGCTTGAACGAAACGGTGAAATTTGGTGTATATTCCATAAATTTATTCTCCAAAACAACGCCAACACGATAGATATTCTCACCCAGAAGTGGGTTTTTATCCATCATGTCATAATTGTGAAGCGCATATATTTGTTGAGCATATTGCGCATCAATGCGGTCAATAACTCTAAAATCACCCGTTTTGAAATCCAATTTTTCGACTACATAATAATCTGCTTGCTTATTGGCGTTTGATGCCCAATCAAGGCGAATAGCTTGACCGTCTTGACGACCATCAGCACTGAAGCTAAGAGCTGTTTGACGTGCAGCAGCCGTAGCCGAATATTGCGCATCGGCGTACATACCATAGTTGCCCGTTGCAAATGCGCGTGCGCGAATTTTGGATATGCCAGAAGCTAAAACAATACCCGTTGTTGCATTATAGAGTTTGGCAGTAGGCGAGGGGGTGTTATCCAAAACCACTTCCGAGCCGTCTGTTGTGTAGTAAACAGTTGTATTTGGGTTCGGATTGGCTATCAATATGCGTTCACCTATTAAAGCATTGCCCGATGCCTTGCTGAACGTTACGGGTTGAAGCGTATGCACGAGGTCAAATTGTTGAAATCTTGCTCTTACGGCGGCTAAGCGCGTGGGTGTAATAGCGACGATACCATCAATTCTTTCGTTCCAACTGTCTAAACTAAAATGATTCCAACGTGCCAATTCAAGCGGCATAGAGTTTCTAATAATGCCTTGACCTCTTCTATAAAAAGCATTGACACTGTCAACCGTCATAGCTCCTGTACTACGGACATAAGCCAATTCAAATTGGTCTCTGAAATAGGTTTTATATTCTAAAACGGGGTTACGACCACCCATGCCCGTTAGAGAAAGTAAGTTGTGTGGTCCTATATGGTTGTTAGCAAGATTGAACTCATAACCGACTACCACGGGGTCAATATTCATATAAAAATCCAAATCTTGCATAAAAAACACCATTGGCACGGCGAAGTTTTTACCTATTACTGCTTTGTATTCAGGTTCAGAATCCCCTGCCAAAAACATCAACATACTATTAATGAATTGTTTGTAATCTAACCTGAGCTTCAGATTTTGGAAATCACGCCCTGTACTGGCGGCTAAGACGCTGTTGAACTGGTCTAATGTTCCATCGCCCGGGTCAGTATAGACATCCACCTCAAAGGGCCAGTTGGTAACGACATCTTGGGTTTGCAAGTAGTCAAAATCTTCGTCCGTACCTTCATAATAGCTTGCTGCGTAATTGTTGTCAAACTTTTCACGAATAGGCGTTATCCCCCAGTATTCGCCGTTGAGTATCACGTTAGCATACGTCACATGAACGTCTTTTGACCCCATACGGCGTAATAAGCCATGCCCAACAAAATCGTTAAGGTTGGTAAATTGCGTGGCATCTGCACCCGCTTTGAGGTCGAGGGCATCAAACTCATCGGTTGGATTATACGTTTCTAAAGGCGCGCGTTCAAAAATTTTATGTTTAAATTTTCCGTAGCCAAATCGTGCTTTAAAAAAGATACGCGTACTGCGCTTAGAAGCCGCTTGAGATGAGTTACCAAAATGCCGAATACCTGCATCTACAAAGGTACTTTTAGGGTCACCAAACTTGTTGATATACTCAAAAGTACAAGGATTTTGGTCAATATCGTTTATAACAGATGTCGTACTGATTGAAATGATTGGTAATTCTTTCAGTGCATTATCCACCTGTGTAGCAGGTAAAGACAATTGCTGGGCAATCGAATTTGAGAATATATAGGATTGCGTAATGACCTTCGATTCGCCCGTGCTACTGTATGCAAAAGCCCTTAAAACAGTGTTTTGGCTAATGGCAATCGGGCTTGTATAGACTGTGCCACTCGTACTTGTTGGCGTTGTTTTGTCCGTAGTATAGCGAATAGTTGAACCCGCGGGGGCTTGAATACTCAAATTAAATGCGGCATTGTACAGACCTCGTGGTTGGCTAAACGCCATTTCTAATAAGCGTTTGGCATTATTATTTGTGGCGTTTGGCGTTCCTAATGAAAACTGTATAACCGTATTCGTGCCATCAGGTAAACGTCCAAAAGTGGTATTGAATGAAGTAGCTCCTACGACTAAGCTATCAATTGTATAAAGCACACCATTCAATTGTTGGAACAAATATAAGGTTTCGCCCGTAGCACCTATCCCAAAAGCGGCTGTAGTCTCGGTTGAGGCAGCCAAATCTCCGTCAGCATTGACCACTCGGAAGGTCTTTGCCGCCATACTTGCGCCTGTTGGAAATTTATATTTCAGAGGCGTTGTCTTACTATCGCTCAAATAAACATCGTCTAAACTTACATTTGATGTGTTATTGTTGAATATTTCAACAAAATCTAAGGTATTTGCCGCAGAAGCCGTACCTGTTGCTTCATTGATAAATACGCCTGTAAGCGGTTGTACGCCTATTGCGCGCGCAACTGTCACAGAGAAAACACAAGTAGCCGAATTGCCTCTCGCGTCTGTGGCTGTATAAGTTACAGTTGTAGTACCGATAGGGAAAGCCGACCCTCTGCC
>JAYVKQ010000907.1:0-12983 GCA_043768285.1 Saprospiraceae bacterium
TAGACAATTATCGCCAATGCGAAAGCCTTGTGCGCGATATGCTGCATAGTTTTTCGGAAGAAAACAGCCGCTTTTTTTGGACAGAAAATGTAAAAGATATTTATGAAAAAGGCATACAAACTGCGGTAGCTTTGGGTGATAACGAAGCCGCTTTGACCTTTGCCGAAAGTAGCCGCGCCTTCAACCTATTGAGTGCCGTGCAAAACAACAAAGCAAAACGCTTCGGTGGTGTGCCTGATACCCTTTTGGCACATGAACGCGCCCTCAAAACGACCATAGCCTTTTGGCAAAAAGTGGGCCTTGACCCCGCCTTAGATAGTAGCCGCATCGCCCAAGCACGAGACGGACTATTAACCGCCAAACAAGATTTTGAGGATTTTCAAAAACGCTTGGAAAAGCAATATCCAAAGTATTTTGATTTGAAATATCAAAAGAGTACCCCCCTCAGTATTTCGGCTATTCAAAAGACGATAGAAGCCGATAGGGTAGTCATGGAATATTTTATTGCGGACAGTGTTTTATATACTTTTATTATTTCAAATTCGGATTATCAAACCGTAAAAACGCCTATTAATGCCGCCTTTTTGCAAGATATTGCCGATTTGAGAAAAGCAACGGGCGATTATAATTTTATAAAAAATAAGCCCGATTCTGCGCAATTGCTCTATCTAAAAAGCGCAAGGGAGTTATATAAGATGCTTCTGAACACACCCCTCAGTATTTTCAATAAAAATGGGGAGAAAAAACGCCTAACCATCATCCCTGACGGCGCATTAGCCTATATCCCTTTTGATTTGCTTTTGACCGATGAAACAAGCTCTTGGCGCGATGTAGAAACGCCTTTTTTATTAAAGAAAATGGCAATTAGCTATGCCTACTCTATGCGTTTATTAAACGAAACCGATGATATGACCCCCTCAGTATCGGGCGACTTCGGCGGTTTCGGTATCAGTTATGACGCGCAAAAGTTCTTTTTTTCGGAAAAAGAAAAGCAAAATGAGAAGATTACCCCTTTGAAATATACGGTTGAAGAAGTGGCGGCTATTAAAAGTAAATTGGGTGGCACGGCGTGGCTTGACGAGACGGCAACCAAGCAAAATTTTAATGACAATGCGCCCAAATGCGATATGCTGCATTTAGCCATGCACGGTTTTTTAGACCCTACTGACCCCCTCAGTTCTGGACTGATTTTTAGCCGTACAAAGGCGGGTGATAGCACCAATTATTTGACAGGCTATGACCTATACGCTGCCCAACTCAAAGCCAAACTCGCCGTTTTGAGCGCGTGCAATACAGGCGATGGTCAGTTGCGCGGACGCGAGGGCGTGATGAGTTTAGCCCGTTCCTTCGCATTCGCAGGTTGCGAGAGTTTGATTATGAGCCTATGGAGCGTTCCCGACAAAACGACTTCGGAAATTATGGTGCAATTTTATGACAATTTGAAAAAAGGTATGCCCAAAGACATTGCCCTCCAACAAGCTAAAATCACACATTTAGAGAACGCTGAACCTTCGCGCCGCGTGCCCAACAATTGGGCGGCGATGGTCGTGATTGGCAATATTGAGCCGTTGGTTTGGAGGGCGTGGTGGCAATCTTGGTGGGTATTGGGAGTAGGCGTTTTGGCTATTTTAGCCTTAGTGTTTTTTAAGAATAGGAAATAATTTTACTACATTAGAAATACCAATGACACAGATTTCAGGTGATAAATTTTTGCAAATCAATATAATTAACATAAATAGAATTATATTTAGCATAATACACAAAAACGCTCCTTCACTACCATTAAATTGGTAGAATATTTGTACTATTCATAAAAACTTCTTGATTCAATTTTTGAAAATACAATCATTGAACGCCAATTCCCCTTCTAATATACAAACAAATACTATATAAAGAACAATATCATTTGATTATAAGTGCGAATGAGCATTTTATACATACTGTTTTTAATGTATTTTTTAATTATAATTTTCATTAAACCCGATTCGAAATTAGCAAATGTTTTAATTGTTATAGTTCCATGATAAAAAAAGAAATAAGCGTATCAATTGTTTTCTATTCTATTTGTAATTTACAACTCTATTCAAATGTAATAAACCTGCTTTGCTATAAAAAAAATATTCGATTTTGGATAGCTGCTCTCGGTTTATTAGCCACGATGCAAGGGTATGCACAATCCTGTTTGCGCAATTTCAATATGATTGCACCCACCCTTTATTCAGGTACAACGGGGATGGTTGGTGCAGTGTATAGATTTCCAAACGCTTCGCCTGGTATTGATATTCATATTCGGATTGATGCCTTAAATAATGCTACTTTAGACAGCATGGATTTAACGGGTACGGGCTATACGAAAGCATGGCAGCCTCAAATTAGGACCAACACTGGCGGCGGTTCTATTGATTGGACAATTGGTTTCAAAAAGGCGGGTACAAATATAGATACGATTGTTTGCGCCCCTATTTCTGCGATAGATATTGACGGTGATAATAATAGTGGGACTAATGGACTAAAAGAATATATCCAAACAATAGGGCATGACACGGCTTATGTGGGTTCTCCAACAGAATTAGCTTTAAGTAATCCCGGTTCAGGCTGGACACTACGCGTCTTGGGTTCTTATAAAGCTTATAATGGTATTGACGTGACGGCTTTAAGGGTGCAAACTCAGGTCGAATTTAGAAATGTTAGTTCATTCGTATGGCGTAATGGTGCAACTCAAAGTGGCACACGTTTATTTTCCCTTTATTTTAATACATTTATTACTTGTTCAAATCTTATAAGTGGTGGTACATTGGGAGGCAATGAATTCGGCTGTGGTGCGTCATTTGACCCAGCTTTGATTACAAATGTTACTTCGCCAGTTGGTGGTTCGGGTGGGTTGGAACATAGATGGTTGTCCAATACTGTGAGTGCAGACCCCAATGACTTGAATTGGCAAGTTATTGCAGGAACAAATAATATTACTTATGATCCACCTGCTATTACAACAACTACACATTATAAAAGACAATCCAGACGCACTACTTGTGCCGAATGGTGGGAATCTACAAATGTCATTACAAAGAGACTCTTTCCTGCTGCTTCGGCTACAATTACAACTACGGAAAATGCTTGTACACCTAATGATGGTCAGGTGACACTTTTCACGAGTGTTAATTTGACGGCAAGCGGCGGTGTATCTTATACGTGGAATAACTTTTTAGGGAGTGGGGCAAGTAAGTCCATACTTGCTTTTGTTACAAATACCTACACTGTAACGGCTACAGATGCTAATGGTTGTACAGCTGTGGCTAATAGAACAATTACAGTTGTTTCCAATCCGACTATAAATATTACCGCTACTGAAAACTCTTGTACGCCTAATGACAATAAAATATTGGGCGGCACGACTGTTTCTTTATTAGCAACAGGAGGTGTTAATTATACTTGGAACAATAGTTTGGGTACGGGTGCAAGTAAAATGGCTACCCCCTCAGTAACTACGACTTATGTGGTTACTGCAACAGATACCAATGGATGTACAGGAACGAACAACATAACAATTACTTTGATTTCGCCTATTCTTATCACACCAACGATTACTAATGTATCGTGTGATGGTGGTTCTAATGGTGCTATTGGTTTGGTAATAAGCGGGGGTACAACGCCATACACCTATAATTGGGGGGGGGGCATTACGACCAAAGACCGAACAGGATTGGGCGTTGGCTCGTATTCGGTTACAGTAACTGATGCCAACGGATGTACACAGGCAGCAATGTATAATATCACCACAGCCGCAGGGATGTCTGTAAGTCCCACTATAACAAATGTGGTTTGTAACGGTACTTCAACTGGCACTATTAATTTAACTGTAACAGGTGGTACTATCCCATATGTTTACAATTGGACGGGCGGCATTACGACACAAAACAGAACAGGTTTAATAGCAGGCACCTACAATGTGACCGTTACCGATGCTAATAATTGTACACAAACAACTTCAGCAAATGTAACCCAACCTACGGCTTTGAATATTTCCTCTACACAGACAAATATTACTTGTAATGGTGCTTCAACAGGGGCTGTAAATATTACAGTTACAGGTGGAACTGCGCCTTATACCTACGATTGGGGTGGTGGTGTTACCACGCAAAATAGAACAAATTTACTGGCTGGGGCATATAATTTGACTGTTTCGGATGCCAATAATTGTACAGCGACCACTTCCGCTAATATTACGCAAGCTACCGAATTAGTTCTCAGTACAAGTGTTACAAATATCGTTTGTGGTAGCGGGACGGGAACTATTAATTTAACTGCTTCGGGTGGTACTGTGCCCTATACCTACGATTGGGGCGGCGGTGTAACTTCTGAAGACCGCACAGGTTTGACGGCGGGTACTTACACTGTGACTGTAACAGATGCTAATACTTGTACAGCAACTACTTCTGCTAATATTACACAAACAACAAGTGCCAGCCTTTCTACTTCTGTTACGAATGTCTCTTGCTTCGGTACAAATACGGGAGCGATAGATTTAACAGCCACAGGCGGTGCACCTTATACATATAATTGGGGTGATGGGGTGACAACCGAAGACCGCACCAATTTAACAGCGGGTACATATTTGGTGACGGTAACGAATGTTAGTGGCTGTACTTCAACAACAAGTGCTACAGTGACGACCCCCTCAGTATTATCGGTCTCAAATAGCCTAACCTATGTCAATTGTATGGGAGGCTCGACAGGAGCTATTGATATTACGGCGACAGGCGGTACTGCTCCCTATACCTATAATTGGGGTGGTGGTATTACGTCTGAAGACCGTACGGGCTTAACAGCAGGTAACTATTCAGTCACTGTAAACGATGCTAATATGTGTACTTCAATCCTTAATCTCACCATTACACAACCTACCGCGCTTTCACTTAGCACTGCGCTTACCCAAGTGTCTTGCGTAGGCGGTACAGATGGGGCGATAGATTTAACTGTTTCAGGTGGTTCATCCCCTTATACTTATGATTGGGGTGGTGGCATGACTTTACAAGATAGAACAGGTTTGGCTGCGGGTACTTATTCTGTAACAGTGACAGATACCAATGGCTGTACAGTTTCAATCAATGCCACTTTAACACCGCAAGGTGCTTTACCAAATGCGCCAACGGGTATTAGGCATTAAAAAAACAGACGTTGCAGTGCAACGTCTCTACATAAAATACTGAGGGGGGTATCCAATATATCTGAACCATTATCTACAAAACTATACTATATAAATATTAATGAGAAAAACCGATAAAAACTCGATTTCAATATTTTCTACATCATCAAAAAGATGGTTTTTAAGCCTTTTTAAAACAATGGGATTTTTAATGAAAAATAGCTTAAAAGCGGCGATTTTTAATGAAAAAATATGTTTTTCGGCTAACTGCACAGCTGTTAAGGCAGGGTTTGTTTTTTTAATATTGGGCTTCAATTGTTTTAACAGTTATAGTCAAATAAATATTACACTCAACCCTGTTAAGGACAACTGGCTCGATGGTTCTGGTGGTGGGTTATCAAACAACTACGGTGGTGGTCAAAATTTAAAAATTGATAGAGAAACCTCAAGACCAGAAAGGGCTATTTTGCAGTTTGACTTATCGAGTATTCCAAGCAATGCTATCATTACCTCTGCCACTTTGACCTTAGAAAAAACGGGTGGGGATGATAATGGTCAAAATATAGAAGTTCATCGTATCACAGCTACCAGCGATTGGGCAGAAGGCACCGGTCCTGATGGAGGCAGTGCCAGTGCCTCTAACTGGACTGAATTACAATCAGGTACTAACTGGGCATCTGCGGGTGGCGATTATAATGCAACAGTAGAAGCGACCACTTCAGTTACAAATGATGGTTTTTATAATTGGACGATTACCAATTTAGTTCAAAATTGGGTAAACGGGACATATACAAATCGCGGTTTATTGATGGGGTCTCCAGATGGAGGTAGTAACAATTCCCAAGATTTTGGCTCAAGTGAAGATACGGGTGACGAACCTTTTTTAACCATCCAATTTACGATGCCAACTGCTCCTGGCGGTGTGGCTGGCGCAACTATTTGGTTAAAAGCAAATATGGGCGTAACGACTGGTGCAACACTTACATGGGCTGACCAATCGGGTTATAATAGAAATGGGGTTCAATCAACAGGCGCAAATCAGCCAAGTGTTACAACAAATGCGTTTAATTATAACCCAGCTTTGACGTTTGACGGAACAACTGATTATTTAACGGTTCAAAATCTGACAGGCTTACCAACGGGTGCAGCACAAGTAGAACAATTTGCCATAGCAAATAATTTGAATACAGGCGGCGGATGGCACCATATTTTTTCTTACGGAACAGCAGCTACTGAAAGATTGTTTGGTTTAGGAAAACATACAGGGACAGCAAATGCCGTGACTATGCTTTACGCCAATGATGTCATTAGTAACGCTGGGGAGTTTTCAGGAGGCAAACTTGCCCTTTTAAACGGAAAATACACAGGTACGCAGGCGGTTATATCTTCTTTTGGTGTTCAAAGAACTGCCCAAACATATGCATCTAATAGGACAACAGCGGCGGGGTATATTGGTATTGACCCCACTTTATCAGCATCAACGCATTGGAACGGTAATATTCCAGAAGTTGTTTTATACAGTACAAATCTTACCAGTACACAAGTACAGCGCGTCAATTCCTATCTCGCTCTAAAATATGGCATTACACTCGACCAAACGGTAGCCTACAATTACTTAGCGGCTGATGGTACAACTATATACTGGAATGGCACAACAAACAGTGCCTATAAAAACAATATTGCAGGTATTACCCGTGATGATGATTCCGATTTATATCAAAAACAATCAAAATCTCTTAATACAGGATTACAAATTGCCATAGGCAATGGTAATACGATTGCTGCAACCAATACGGCTAATGCAACCACTATTTCAGCCAATAACTCGGCTTTGGTTTGGGGTGATAATAATGGTTCTGTCGCTGCTTGGTCAACGACGGGCGCACCTACCAATCGTCAAATAATTGCACGTGCATGGAAGGTTCAAGAAACAGGGACAGTAGGCAGTGTAAAAGTGCAGATTGCCGATAATAGTGGCTCAAATGGGCTACCTTCCGAACAGTCAAAAGTCTATCTTCTTTTTGATAGTGATGGTGATTTTTCATCTGGCGCAACAGAAGTCGCTATGACTTTAATTGGCACAAATTGGGAGGGCAATATTGATTTTACCACTGGTCAATTCTTTACATTTGCTACCTTAATGCCTTTAAATGCCACTTACACACAAACAAATGTTACTTGTAATGGTGCTTCTACGGGGTCTATTGATTTGACTGTAACAGGTGGCGAAACACCCTATTCCTATAATTGGGGAGGTGGTATTATAACTGAAGACAGAACAAGCATTCCTGCTGGTACATATAATGTGACTGTTACAGACAATTTGGGCACACAAACTACTGTGACAAATATCATCATAACCGAATTGGCAGTTTTAAACGCTTCTGTGTCAAGAACAAATGTAACGTGTTTTGGTAGTAATGATGGTACAATTACTGTCAGTTCTCCATCGGGTGGTGCGGGTACTTATGAGTATCGCTTAGATGCAGGCGCATGGCAAGCCAGCGGTAATTTCACGGGATTAAGCCCAAATACGTACAGCGTACAAATTCGAGACGCTGTCAATACCTCTTGTGCAATCACTCTGGGCAATCAAACAGTTTCACAACCTGCTGTTTTAAATGCGACAGTCTTGAGTACAGATGCTACTTGTTTTGGTACGAGTACGGGTACAATTACTGTCAGTGCTCCATCAGGCGGTTATGGTACGTATGAATACCGCTTGGACGCGGGTGCATGGCAAGGTAGTGGTAATTTTACAGGTTTGGCAAGTGCTACATACAGCGTTCAAATTAGAGATGCTGCCAACCCTGCGTGTGTTATTGTTTTAGTCAATCAATTGGTTAATCAACCGACTGCTCTATATGCTTCAAGAGATATTATAAATGCGACTTGTAATAGTAGCGCAACGGGTTCTATCAATTTAACAATAACAGGCGGTACTGCCCCGTACACTTATAATTGGGCTGGTGGTATTACAACTCAAGATAGAACAGGTTTAACAGCCGGGACATACAATGTTACCGTTACAGATGCTAATTTATGTACATTACTAACTTCTGGTGATGTAACAGAACCAACAGCTTTATCAACAGCAATATCAACTGTTCAGCCAACTTGTTTTTCAGATGGTTCTATTAATATAACAACAACGGGCGGTACGGCTCCTTATATATATGACTGGGCGGATATGTCGGGTATAAATAATACAGAAGACAGAACGGCTATTTTAGCAGGAACATATAATGTAACGGTTACAGATGCCAATGGCTGTACAAGTATTCAAGGCACAACATTAACAGCCCCTGTATGCCCTTCAAGTACAGTCGTTGCTTGTAAATCAAATATATCTGATGTTTTCAATGTAGATCCAGATCCTATGGTGGATACTTACACATGGACTGTTCCTGCGGGTGCTGTCATAGTAAGTGGACAAGGCACCCCCTCAGTAATTATTGACTGGTCGGGCGCAACAGCGGGCGCAGATAGTGTTTGTGTAAAAACAGTAAACGCTTGTGGTGAGAGTGCCAATATTTGCAGGGCAGTTTTAATCAGAAATGTACCCGCAACGGCAACCGTCATTGCCGCGCCTGTATGTACGAATGAAAACCTTGAAATCTTGGCTACGGGCGGTGTCAGTTATACATGGAGCGGACCGAATGGCTTTACATCAAGCAGCCAAACACCTGTTATTTATAACCCTACGGCTATTCACAATGGCAATTATACAGTTACGGTTACAGATACTGAGGGGTGTACAGCATCGGCAACTACCAATGTCGTTATAAGAACCGCGCCTACTGTTTCAACCGCTATTACCTTAGCAGGATGTTTATCCGCTACGGGTATGGCTGATATAACGGTTGGTTCTGGTTTAGCACCTTATACGTATCAATGGAGTACAGGTGCTATAACGGAAGACTTGACAGGTGTTTTAGCAGGTGCTTATACGGTGACAGTGACAGATGCCAATGGCTGTTCAACAACAAAAATTAATGCAATTGGCAATACGCCCTCTCCTACTGTTACACCCACTGTAACGAATGTGGCTTGTGCTAATGCTTCAACGGGTTCTATTACCTTAGCTGTTTCAGGGACTACCCCACCTTATACCTACAATTGGTCAAATGGGGCTACAACATCCAACCTTTCGGGCTTATCTAAAGGTTTTTACAATGTTTCTGTTACAGATGATTTGGGCTGTCGAACCATTGTAACAAATGAGATTACAGAGCCTAATACACTTCAAATAGATAAAACTTCTATAAATGTTAATTGTTTCGGCAATGCTACGGGTTCAATTGATATAACTTTAACTGGTGGCATAGGAGGATATACTTACGATTGGGCTGATATAGCGGGTACAAATGACATAGAAGACCGCACTAATTTAACCGCAGGTACTTATAACCTAACCGTAACTGATGGTAATGGTTGTACTGCTTTTACATCTATTACCATTACGCAACCCGCTGCTGCGTTGAGTGCTGCTACGGCGGTTACAAATTTAGCGTGCAATGGCGTAGCGGAAGGTATCGTAAATTTAACCGTAACAGGCGGTACAGCCCCATACACTTTTTCTTGGAGCAATACTTCCACTACCGAAGACCTTAATAGCTTGGCTGCTGGCAATTATGACGTAACCGTTACAGATGATAACGGTTGTACTACAACAGCTTCAGCAACTGTAACGCAACCAACAATTCTTTCAGTAAGCAATACAAAAATAGATGCTTTATGCAATGGAGGAACAAATGGGTCTATCAATCTTACAGCCTCGGGCGGCACAGGAGCATATACTTATATTTGGTCAAATGGTGAAACAACCGAAGATATTGTCACAAAAACGGCGGGTAATTATGCGGTAACCGTCACCGATGCCAATGGCTGTCGTGCGACAAGTGCAGCGACAATTACAGAACCAACAGCTTTAGGGAGTAGCCTAACGGCAACCAATATTTTATGTAATAGCAATGCAACGGGTGCTTTAGATTTAACCGTTTCCGGCGGTACTTTGCCTTATACTTTCCTTTGGTCAAGTGGTGAAACGACAGAAGATATTGCGTCAAAAACGGCAGGAAATTATACAGTAACAGTTACTGATTTGAATAATTGTACATCAATAATTTCAGCAACAATAACTGAACCAACGGCTCTTGCACTTTCAGGTATCACAACCAATGTATCATGCAATGGCGGTACAAACGGCACTATTGATATCACAGCAGCGGGTGGAACTGGTGTTTTAAGCTTTGATTGGGGCGGTGGTATTACAACTGAAGACCGTGCAGCATTGTCAATTGGCACTTACTCAGTTACTGTAACAGATGCAAATGCTTGTTCCGTCAATCAAATTTTTACCGTTGCAGAACCCAATGTATTACTTTTGTCTATCACTAAAATAGATGTTACGTGCAATGGTGCTGCCAATGGCAGTGTCAATTTGACGGCTACGGGTGGCGTAATGCCTTATACTTTTTTATGGTCAAATACAGCAACTACCGAAGATATTAGTGCATTGAGTGGCGGCAGCAATACTGTTACGGTTACTGATGCTAACGGTTGTACAGCTAATATGTCAACCAATATTATAGAACCGCCAGCACTTTCAACAACGCCAACTGTGACTAATGTCACTTGCTTTGGTGGCAGTACAGGCAGTGTTTCAACACTCACAACAGGCGGTGTTTTTCCTTATACCTACACTTGGTCAAATGGCAATACAACCGCTAATATTTCAAGCGAAAAAGCGGGGAATTATACCTTGACCGTTACCGATGCAAATGGATGTACGACAATAACAGCCAATTCAATAACAGAACCCCCAGCCGCTTTAACTATTACAGGCGTTGAAACAAATTTGGCTTGTTTTGGCAATACCAATGGCAGTATTAATACAACGACTACGGGAGGTACTGCGCCCTATACCTATGCTTGGTCTAATGCGGCAACGACCGCAAATTTGACTACTTTAACAGCAGGAACATATACCGTTACTGTTACTGATATTAATTTATGCACTACAAATAGCACATTTTTCATAAGCCAACCAACTGCATCTTTGGCGGTTAGTGCAACCAAAATTGATGTTAAATGTAATGGCAGTGCCGACGGTTCAATTAGTTTGATACTAAGCGGTGGTACTTTGCCTTATACATACAATTGGTCAAATGGGGCAACTACCGAGGATATTGCCAACTTGCCAATAGGCACATATAGTGTAACTATTACGGATGCTCAAAATTGTACGACTACCACAAGTATCATCATCACACAACCAACCGCCCTTACCGTATCTACTGCCGTAACAAATGCGGGTTGTGAAGGCGAAAATACAGGTGCCGTGGATTTAACGGTCAATGGTGGCGTTGCAGCTTATATTTTTAACTGGTCAAATGGGGCAACTACCGAGGATATATCAACTCTAATTGCAGGCGCATATAACGTCACGGTTACGGACGCTAACGGTTGTATTGCCGTTTCAAATAATACCATTACTCAATTTACAAACCCAACGGCTACTATTGCAGCTACTGAAAATTCATGTACTGTTAATGATGAAAAAATATTAAATGGTGATGCTGTCAATTTTACAGCAAGCGGTGGCACGACCTACGCTTGGGACAATGGCTTAAGCAGTGGCGCAGTACAAAATGTGACCCCCTCAGTATCAACGACCTATACCGTCACGGTTACGGATGGAAACGGTTGTACTGCAACGGCTTCGAAAACAATTGACATTATTAGTGCAGCTACTGCAACTATAGCATCCAATGAAAGCTCTTGTTTTAGCAATGATGACAAAATAATGAATGGTGACACGCTTGTGTTTTTTGCAAGTGGTGGTATAAACTATTCATGGGACAATAGTTTGGGTACTAACCCAACACAAGTCGTACATCCGACAACAACAACAACATATACCGTAACTGTTACGGATGTAAATGGTTGTACAGCTACGGCATTTAAAACAGTTGATATTGTCACACCACCAACAGCCAGTATTGTTTCTACTGAAAACTCTTGTTTTGTAAATGATGATAAAATATTATTAATAGATAGTGTTAGATTGATAGCCAGTGGCAGCCTTAATTACGCTTGGGATAATGGTTTAGGTAGTCAAGCAGATGTATTCGCTTACCCAACAGAAACGACTACCTATACGGTGACTGTTACAGATGTCAATGGTTGTATAGCAACGGCTTCAAGAACAATTCAGATTGTCACAGCACCTACTACCTCAATTACGGGTGATACAACTATCAATAAAGGAGAAAACACAATTTTAACAGCTAATGGCGGCACGACATATGTATGGAATAATACAGCTACAACAGCTCCCATTACGGTATCCCCTACTGCCACAACGCAGTATTTTGTAACCGCAACGGATGCCAATGGCTGTACAGATACTGCAAATGTAACTGTTTTGGTCAATGATGCCGCAGTAGCAAATAGAGACGATATAACGATACCAGAAGACAATGGTGCTACAACTATCAATGTCCTCATTAACGATAGTTTTGGTAATGATGGCGCGGATACAAACGCTATTATTCTTGTTAAAATGCCTAATAATGGCATGGCTACCATAAATGATAACGGCACACCAAATGACCCTACGGATGATACGATAATTTATACACCCAATGCCAATTATAATGGTACAGATACTATTATTTACCGCATTTGCGATATAAATAATGAATGTGATACGGCTTTAGTTGCTATATCTGTTTCACCTATCAATGATGCGCCTGTGGCGGGTAATGATGCTGTTTCAACAAATGAAGACACGCCAGTAAGTGGAAATGTGGCAACAAATGATGCAGATACTGAG